>NZ_AKKF01000141.1 GCF_000281955.1 Caulobacter sp. AP07
CGTTGACGCCGGCGATCGCGGCAGAGCCGGGGCTGGTCGCGCTCTCGGAGAAGCCCTGGCCATCGGTGTAGCTGACCACCACCCGCACCAGGCCGCCGACGTCGCCGTCGTCCAGGGTGTAGGTCGCCTGATCGGCGGCCCCGACGATGTTGACGTAGCCTCCCCCGACGTCGTGCTGCCACTGGTAGTGCAGCGTGCCCAGGCCATCGATGTCGGCCAGGGTCGAGACCGCGGTCAGCACCTGGTCCTCGGTCGCCGTGCCGGTGATCGACACCCCGCCGGTGTGCGGGTCGTTGACCCCGGCGATGGCGGCGGAGGCGCTGCTCGTCACCGAGTTGGCAAAGTTCTGGCCATCGGTATAGCTGACCACCACCCGGACCACGCCGCCGACGTCGGCGTCGCCCAGGGTGTAGGTCGCCTGGTCGGCCGCGCCGGTGCTGACAAAGCCCGAGCCCACGTCGCGCTGCCAGTCATAATGCAGCGTGCCCAGGCCGTCGGAGTCGGCCAGGGTCGAGGTGTCGGCGGTCAGGACCTGGTTCTCGGTCGCCGTGCCGGTGAGCGACACCCCGCCGGTCGGGGCGTCGTTGGTGGCGGTGATCGCCGCGGTCGCCAGGCTGGTCCCCGATTCCACCGTGCCGCCGGCGTCGGTGTAGTAGATCACCACGCGGACCACGCCGCCGATGTCGCCGTCGCCCAGGGTGTAGGTCGACTGGTCGGCGCCGACATTGACGTAGCCGCCCCCGACGTCGTGCTGCCACTGATAGTGCAGCGTGCCGATGCCGTCGGGGTCGGCCAGGGTCGAGACGGCGGTCAGGACCTGGTCCTCGGCCGCCGTGCCGGTGATGCTGGCGCCACCGGTGTGGGCGTCGTTGACGGCGGTGATGTTGACCACCACCGAACCGCCGGCCGAGGCGGCGCCGCCCGCGCCTTGGCCCGAGGCGGGCGCCCCGTCGTTCAGGCTGTAGTTCAGCGAAACGCTGGCAGGCGGTGCGTTGCTGCTGTTGGTGTACTGGATCGAGTGGACGACGTCGTTGACCAGGGCCGTGGTCGCCGTCATCGCGGAGCTGTCGAAGGTGATAGTCAGCACGCCGGCGACGCTGGTGAAGGTGGCGAAGGTCAGGCCGCCGACCTGCAGGTTGCCGCCGCTGACGGTGAAGCCCGCCCCGTTGATGATCGAGAACAGGTCCTGGGCGTTGGCCGCGCCGCGCTGGACCGTGAAGACCGCGCCGTCGAAGTCGCCCGCGCCGCCGTTCAGGGCGCCGAGGTCGACGTCGGACACCGTCAGCGAGCCCAGCAGGGTCGCCGCCGTCTGTTCGGTGGCGGGTACGGCCGGGGTGGTTCCCCCGAAGGTCGGGGTGTCGTTGACCGCGGTGATGCTGGTGGTCAGGTCGATGCTGGCGTCGCTGAACCGGGTCTGGCCGCCGTTGACGCTGACGTCCAGGAGCCCGCCGGTGGTCACCGCGCCGCCCGAATTGTCGATCAGGTAGGCGGTCAAGGCCGGCACGGCGCCGTTGAAGTTGGCCGCCGGCAGGAAGCGGACCAGCGTGCCGGCCGCCAGCACCAGGGCCGTGGACTCGCTCGGCGAGCCGATCGTGACCCAGGCGCCGTTGAAGTACTGCCAGACGCCTTCGCTGGACGCCGCGTTGCCGGTGATGGCCACGCCGGCCAGGGTGTCGCCGACGTCGACGTCGCTGAAGTGCGAGCCGAACAGGGCCGAGACGGTTTGGCCGCCCGGGGCGGCGGTGTCTTCGTTGACGGCCGTCAGGGTGGCCGAGCCGGAGGCGACCGGGGCGTCGTTGCTCGGGGTGACCGTGACGCCCAGCGTCATGGCCGTGCCGTACTGGGTCGAGCCGCCGGTGGTGGTCAGGTCGGCGATCGCGCCGGTGGTCACCGCGCCCGCCGAGTCCTCGATCATGTGAACGGTCAGGGCGGGCGGCGTGCCGGAATAGTCGGCGGCCGGCACGAACCGCACCAGGGTGCTGGCGTCGAGGACGAAGGCGGTGGTGGTCGAGACGGCGGGCAGGTCCTGCCACGCAACGCCGTCGAAATATTGGTACACGCCTTGGGCGGCGGTCGCGGTGTTGGCCGTCACCGCCACGCCGGTCAGGGCGTCGGCGGTGCTGCCGCCCGAGACCTGGTCCTTGGTGTCGGAGAAGTGGCTGGTGAACAGCGCCGAGACCGTCTGGCCGGCGCCGGGCGCGGAATCCTCGGCGATGGTAGTCAAGGTGACGGCCGCGCCGCCGGTGGTGACCGGGGCGTCGTTGACCGCCGTCACCGCGTGGTCGAGCACCACCGTGCCGACCGAATAGCGCGTCGAGCCGCCGCTGGTGGTGACGTTGACCACCGCGCCGTTGGTCAGGGCGCCGCCGGAGGCGTCGATCAGCTTGACCGTCAGGGTCGGGGCCGGGCCGTTGAAGTCGGTGGCCGCCAGGAAACGCAGCGGGGCGGTGGCGGCGAGGGTCACCGCCGCCGCGGTCGAGGCCGCGCCGATGTTCACCCAGCTCGAGCCGTTATAATACTGCCACTGGCCGGTTCCGGCCGATGAGCCGTTGGCGGTCACCGCGATCCCGGCAAAGGCGTTGGCCGACGAACCGCCCGACACCTGGTCGGCGCTGTCGTCGTACTGGCCGCTGAACAGCGCCGAGACCGTGTTGGTGAGGCCGGCGTTGGCCGTGTCCTCGGTGGACGCCGGAGACAGGGTCTCCGTGCCGTCGCCGGCGACGACCGGCGCATCGTTCACCGCGGTGATGGTGACGGTGTAGTTGTCGGTGTCCGACAGGGCGCCGCCCGTGCCGGTATTGCCGCCGTCGTTGGTGACCACCGTCAGGGTGGCCGTGCCGTTGACATTGGTCGTGCCGGTGAACAGCAGGCCGTTGGTCGCCGCCAGGGTGGCGTTGATCTCGTTCAGCGTGGCGGTCAGGGTCACGGACGCCGTGCCGTTGCCGACCACGTCGGCGCCGGTCAGGCCGCCGGCGACGTTGGTCAACAGGGTCAGCACGCCCTTGGTCACCGACAGGGTGACGGTGACGTCGGTGATGCCCGGATTGGCGTCGACGTCGCCGATCTGCAGGCCGGTGACGGCGATGTTGGTGTCTTCGTTACCCGTGGCGCTGCTGACCGTGCCGTTGACCGGCGCGTCGTTGACGGCCGACAGGGTGACCGTCGTCGTGCCGCTGTTCTGGGCGCCGCCGGGCACGTCGGGCGTGCCGTCGCTGACCGTCCAGGTGATGGTGCGGGTGGTGTTGAGTCCGTAGTTGGTCGGGTTGTCGCCGGTGGTCCAGTAGCGGATCTGCGCCAGCGCCGCCTGGTAGTTGGCGATGGTGTCGTAGCCCGTCAGGGTCAGGGTCTCGGTCGCGGCGTTCCAGCTGAGCGTGATGTTGGTGCCGCCGATCCCGCCGGAGATCGCCCCCCCAACGCCATAGCCCAGGTGGTCGTCGGCGGTGCTGGATTCGTTCGACGAGAACTTGCCGCCGGTGATCTGCACCGTGGCGCCGGCCAGGTGGTCGCTCTCGACGTCGGTGATGGTCGGGGCGCCGGTCAGCAGCGCCGGGGCGGAGCCGACGGCCGCCTGTTCGACCACCTGGGTGGCGGTGCCGCTCAGGCCGCTCAGGGTCGGCAGCACGTTGAACTGCATGCCGCCGATATTGGCGGTCGCGCCGAAGCCGGGGTTGATGGTGTTGATCAGGGTCGCGGTGGTGCCGGCGGCGTCGAGCTGGAACACCCAGATGACGTCGTCGTCGCCGGAGGCGTTGCCGTCGGTGACGTTCTCGGTCTCGATGTAGAGGATGTTGTTGACCTCATCGAGCGTCATGTCGCCCGGATAGAAGTCGGCGGCGGTGACGCCCACCACGGTCACCTTGACGGCGTTGGACGCGCCGGTGGTCGTCGAGGCGTTGGCCACCATCCAGATGGCGTTCTCGGCGGCCGGGTCGAAGGTGTCCTCGGCGTGGGTGATGAAGTAGGCGCGGTTGGAACTGACGTCGATCTCGACGTCGGTGATGATGCCGTTCAGCGTGGTGAAGTCGGTGCCGTCGCCATCGAGCGGGAACTGGGCCTGCGGCGCCAGCTTCACCGCCGCGGCGTTGATGTTGTTGAGGTCGAGCCGCCAGACCATGTTGGTCTCGACGTTGACCCCCAGCGAGACGTTGGTGAAGTAGAGGAAGCCCCGCTGGGTATCGATGTCGAAGTCGCGCGGGATAAAGATCCCCGTGCCGGTGCCACTGTTCGTGATCCCCGCCGTCGTCTGGGTGACCAGGAACTGCTCGTTGCTGAGCGCGCCGGTCGTCGCGTTGTAGTCGTAGACCTTGATGCCCTGGGTGCCGTTGCCGAAGCCCGCGCCCACGTCGATATAGCTGACGTACAGCTTCTCGTTGATGTTATCGATGTGCATCGCGTAGACGAGATCGTCGGTCGCGTTGAAGGTCTCGACGGCCGTCGGCGGCGTGGCGCTGCCGATGTGCCCCATCAGGATGCGGCTGTTGGACCCGTCGCCGCCGCCCGCCAGCACGTAGAAAAGGCCCGCGGCGGTGTCGAGCACCACGTCTTCGGGGAAGCCGGTGCCCAGGTCCACGCTCGGGTTGTTGTCGAACACCGTGGTGTGGTTCAGGCCGTCGCTGTTGACATAGACCAGGCGCGCGTCGGTCGCGCCGCCCTGGGTCAGGTACCAGACCTGGCCGGTCGGCTGCGTGCCCAGGACGCTGACGCCGTCGTCCGCGGCGCCGGCCGCGACCGTGTAGGTCGTCCCGCCCACCGTGGCGGTGGTGGTGGTGGTCGCGCCGGAAAGTTCCAGGGAACCGGCGTCGTCCTTGTTGTCAACGAAGGTCAGGCTTCCGTCGGTCTCGACCTTGAAGATGCTGACGCCGCTCTCGGTCCCGCCGACCGTCAGATAGGTGGTCGCGCCCAGCACCGAGACGGACAGGCCCTGGGCCCCGGTCAGCCGCAGGGAGGCGGAGGCGTCATCGACATTGTCGACGTTGGTCAGGATGCCGCTGCTGCTGACCGAGAAGACGCTGACGCCGTTATCGGCCGCGCCGCCGACGAACAGGTAGGTGAAGCCGCCCACCGAGGCGGTGGCCACGTCGCTGGCGCCGTCGAGTTCGAGGGAGCCGCCGTCGGTGACCGAGCTGGTGTGGGTCAGGACGCCCGCGGCGGAGACCGAGAAGACGCTGACGCCGTCATCGACGCCGCCGGCCGCGAACAGGTAGGTGTTGCCGCCGATCACGGCGGTGGTCAGGCCCGTGACGCCGTCCAGCTCGACCGTGCCGTTGTCGGTGACGTTGCTCTGCCAGGTCAGGTCGCCGCTGCCCGCCATGCGGAACACGCTGATGCCGTCCTCGCCGGTTCCAGCCGCGAACACGTAGGCGTTGCCGCCCACCACGACCGAAGCCACCCGCGACACGCCGTTCAGGGTGGTCGATGCATCGTCGGCGACGTTGTCGACGTTGGTCAGGCCGCCGTTGGTTCCGACCCGGAACACGCTGAGGCCGTTGTCGCCGGCCCCGGCCGCGACCAGGTAGGTGTTGCCGTTGGCGACCACCGTGGTCAGGCCGCTGACGCCCACCAGGTTCAGGGACCCGGAGTCGGTGAAGTTGGCGACGTTGGTCAGGGCGCCGTTGAGGGCCAGGCTGAAGACGCTGATCCCGTTGTCCACCCCGCCCGCGACGAAGACGTAGGTGGTTCCTCCCACCTCGGCCGAGGTGACGGCCGACGCCCCGTCCAGTTCGAACGCGCCGCCATCGGTTTCATTGTCGTTGTTGGTGAGCACGATCGACATGGGTCAGTCCTTTGCCCCGGCAGGGACGAACCCCGACCGACGAACGCCGGCGACGCCGCGCGGCGTGCCCCAGGCGTGATGTGGAGGAAGCGCCAGGCGACCGGCGTCGGCCGGCGCCCCGAGCCATGAGGAAGAATCGTGCGTGTAAGCGCATATTTTGCGCATCGGACTCCCCCCTGGCTCTAGCGATATCGCGAACGCAACCTTAACGACGAGACCGGACCCGCACAAGTAGAGACATCGGCGCTCGGCGAACCACGTTCGCGTTTCTGTTGTGCGTCCCAGGATAGTCGGCTACGAAGACTCAATCGCGGGCTGGGGGCGGTAACTCTTGAACAACGTTAAGAAGTGAACGCACGACCCAGGGTTTACCGGGTCGGAGCGATGCCCCTAGATTGCATGGCCATTACACGGGAGCGGGAGCCGCAAGATGAGTCAGCCTTATGTCGGTGAAATCCGGATATTCGGGGGCAACTTCGCTCCCGCCGGATGGGCGTTCTGCGATGGCCAGCTCATGTCCATCTCCGAGAACGAAGTGTTGTTCCAGCTGATCGGCACCACCTATGGCGGCGACGGTCAGGAGACCTTCGCCGCACCTGACCTGCGCGGCCGCGTGCCGATGCACATGGGCACGGGCCCCGACGGGGTCACCTACATCGAGGGCGACAGGAGCGGCGTCGAGACCGTCACCCTGACCACCAACCTGATACCGCAACATACCCACCCCCTGCTGGTCAGCGGCGCGGCCGGCGCCACCGCCACCCCCGTCGGCAGCTACCTGTCCAGCGAGGGCCCCGCGGGCACGACCCAGGTGTACGGCTACATACCGTACACCGGGACCACCCAGGTGGCGCTCAACCCGGCGACCTTCATGCCGGCCGGCGGCAGCCAGCCGCACGACAACATGCAGCCGTACCTGGGGCTGAACTTCATCATCTCGCTGTATGGCATCTTTCCCCATCAGTGACGGCGCGACGCGCGATCGCGCTCGCCCCCTCCTGACGACCCGGAGACCGGAATATGTCCTCACCATTCGTCGCCGAAATCCGCATGTTCGGCTTCAACTTCCCGCCCAGGGGCTGGGCTTTCTGCGACGGCCAGCTCCTGCCGATCTCGCAGAACACCGCCCTGTTCTCGCTGCTCGGCACCACCTATGGCGGCAACGGAACGTCGACCTTCGCCCTGCCCAACCTGCAGGGGTCGGTTCCGCTGCACATCGGCCGCAACCAGCCCGGCCCGGGCCTGTCGGTCTATGACCTGGGCCAGGTCGGCGGCGAGACGAGCGTCACCCTGCTGCAATCGGAAATGCCGTCGCACGGTCACACGCCGATGGTGTCCAACACCGCGGGCACCGTGCCCGACGCCGGCCCCGCCAACCAACTGGCCAAGAGCGCCAAGGGCAACATCGTCACGGGCGAGACCCAGGGCAAGTTCTTCAGCAGCGCCGCGCCGACCGGCGAGATGGCCCTGCAGGCCTCGGGCGCGGTGGGCGGCAACCTGCCGCACAACAACTGCATGCCGACGTTGGTCGTGAACTACTGCATCGCGCTGCAGGGCGTTTTCCCGGCGCGCAACTAGCCGCCAGCATCGCGCAAACCCAAGCCGCCGCGCTCGATAGCGCGCGCCACCGATAAAAGGAGTCGAACCATGGGTACGCCGTTCATGGGCGAGTTGAGGATCATGTCCTTCAATTTCGCGCCACAAGGCTGGGCGCTGTGCAACGGCCAGTTCCTGCCGATCAACCAGAACCAGGCCCTCTTCTCTCTGCTGGGCACCACCTACGGCGGCAACGGGCAGACGACCTTCGCCCTGCCCGACCTGCGGGGTCGCATTCCGTTGCACATGGGCGATGGCTTCGTCCTGGGCCAGGCCAGCGGTCAAGCCAGCCACACCCTGATCCAGAGCGAGATGCCGACCCACTTCCACGTGATGCGCGGCGACGGCACGACGGCCGCCGCCAGCAACGTCGGCACGCCGGTCGCCAACATGAGCTTCGGCCAGACGACGGGTGCGCCGGCGTCCGGGGCGGCGTTCGCCTACAACATGTACGCCACGGCCCCGACCAACGCGACGACGCTGCACCCGGCCTCGGTCAGCAACACCGGCGGCAGCCAGCCGCACGAGAACCGCCAGCCGTTCCTGGTGCTGGAGATCTGCATCGCCCTGTCGGGCGCCTACCCGTCGCGCAACTAGACCAGACCCTCTGGCGATGATCGCTTCACTCGGAAACGATCATCGCCCGTCGTCAGTTGAAGACGGCCTGGTAGTTCTGGTGCGCGGTCGACGGCGTGTGGGTCGGGATGATGTAGAGGTCGTAGGCCGGTCCGCCTTCCGCCTCGAGCGTCCGCAGGCCCTCCGGCAGGATGGCGTCCGGCGGACCGCGAAACACCAGGGTGAACGGCGTCCGGGGCGCGATCTCGGCCTCCCAGGCCTGCATCGCGCGGCGGTCCACCGCGGTCAGCACCAGCGCCAGATCGACGCCTCCGACACGGAAGGTCTGGCCGACATGGCCGTCGAAGAGGTCGGCGGTGAGTTCGAGGGTCATGGATTCCGTCGCTGGCGAATCACGGGTACGTCAGTATGGCGGCTTCACGACCGGAACGGGAAGACCGCCCCGCTTCGCCCCTCGGACCAAACGCCCCGATGAGTTTTCGCCGATGAGTTCGAACGCCGACACCGCCGTCCTCGCCTCGCCGCTCGGCGTCATCGCGCTGCGCCCCGAGGTTCCCACCGACGAGGCCTTCCGCTTCGCCCTGTTCCGCGCCTCGCGCGGGCCGGGCTGGGACCAGGTCGCCCTGCCGCCCGACATGCTGGCGATGATCATGACCCAGCAGTTCCGGGCCCAGACGCTGGGCTATCGGGCCGACTATCCCGACGCCCGCCTGGAGATCATCACCGTCGACGACACGCCGGCCGGACGGCTGGCGGTCGACCGCGGCCGGGGCGCGGTCCATCTGGTCGACATCGCCGTGACCCCGGACCGGCGCGGCCAGGGCCTGGGAACCACCATCCTGCGGCAACTGATGGCCGAGGCCGCCGAGGCCGCCCTGCCCATGACCCTGCACGTGGCCCGCGACAACCTCGCGGCCCATCGGCTCTATCTGCGCCTGGGCTTCGAGGCGATCACCGAAGACGAAACCCACCTGTCGATGCGCTGGCTCCCGGCCTCGGTGAAGCCGGCCTGATGCGCGTCGCCGTCGTCGGCTGCGGAGCCTGGGGCGTCAACCTGGCCCGGACCTGCGCCGAACTTGGGGTGCTGAGCGCCGTGGTCGACGCCGACGCGGCCGCCGCCGGACGCCAGGCCGCGGCCTGGGGCGTTCCCGCCCTGTCCCTGACCCAGGCGCTGGAGGACACCGGCCTGGGCGCCGTGATCGTCGCCACCCCGGCCCCGACCCACGCCGAAATCTGTCGCCGGGCCCTGGACCACGGCAAGGACGTCTTCGTCGAAAAACCCCTGGCCTTCGACCTCGCCGAGGCCGAGGCCTTGGCCGACCATGTGCGCCGCTCGGACCGGGTGTTCATGATCGGCCACCTGCTGCGCTACCACCCGGCGTTCGAGGCCCTGCTGGCCCACGTCCGGCGCGGCGACATCGGCGCGGTGCGCTATGTCACCGCCTCGCGGCTGAACCTGGGGCGGATCCGCGTCCACGAGGACGCCTTCCTCAGCCTGTCGCCCCACGACGTCTCGATGATCCTGGCGGTGACGGACGAGGCGCCCGACCGGGTGGTGGCGGCGGGCCGGGCCTTCGTCACCCCGGGGGTGGTCGACGAGGCGCACGCCGACCTCTGGTTCCCATCCGGCGTCCACGCCCACATCGCCGCCAGCTGGCTCAGTCCGTACAAGGAGCAGAAGCTGGTGGTGGTGGGCGAGACCGGCGCCCTGGTGTTCGACGACGTCCGTCCCTGGCCCGAGAAGCTGTGGCGGCGCGACCAGGCCGCGGCGATGACGCCGGCCGGCCCCGTCGCCGTCGGCGGCGATCCGCGGTTCCTTGAACTGACCGCGGAGACGCCATTGACCAGAGAAATCCGCCACTTCCTCGAATGTTGCCGCACCCGGAACGCCGCCCTGACGGGTATCGACGAAGCTCTTCGCGTGCAACGCGTGCTGGAACGCGTCCGGTCTCTACTGGCCACCTAGCCCGTCAACCCTTCGAAAACGGCAAAAACGGCCCGCTAGCCTTGGCTCATCTCGCGTAACATTGTTTTAACATTAACGATGCACTGGTGATCATAAAATACAGTCGGAAACATAGCCCTTCATTCACAAGATGTTTTGCCTGGATGATCAAATATACCCCCGCCAAATCAGCTTTTCCTAAGTCATGGTTCAGCGTAGGCTCGCGCCGAAGCGATTGGCGGGTCAACCGCTAACATCACACGGGGGCGGCTCGGTCGGTGAACATTCATCTTTCAACATTTCCACTGAGCGGCGACACTTCGGCGTCATCGAGCTTTCATGCGTTGACGCGCAAAATCCAACAGCGCGACGCCGTGATCGGCGTCATCGGCATGGGCTATGTCGGGCTGCCGCTGTCGGAAGCCTTCGCCTCGGCCGGGTTCCCGGTGATGGGCTTCGATCTCGACGCCGACCGGCTGGCGGCCCTGAGCGAGGGCGTGTCCTACCTGGCCCACGTCTCCGACGCGCGCGTGGCCGCGATGCGAGGCCGGGGCTTCACGGTCACCGCCAATCCGGACGTCCTGTCGCGCGCCGACGCCATCCTGATCTGCGTGCCGACCCCGATCACCTCGCATCGCGCGCCCGACCTCGGCCACGTGGTCGAGGCCGCCGAGACCCTGGCCCGCGTGCTGCGCCCCGGCCAGCTGGTGGTGCTGGAATCGACCACCTTTCCCGGCGCCACCGCCGAGGTGCTCAAGCCGATCCTGGAGCGCAGCGGCCTGCGCGCCGGCCACGACTTCGCCCTGGCCTATTCGCCGGAACGCGAAGACCCCGGCAACCGCGCCTTCACCACCGCCTCGATCCCCAAGATCGTCGGGGCCGACAGCGAGGCCGAGCGCCGCGTCACCTGCGCCCTCTACGACGCCATCACCACCACCGTTCCGGTCGGCGACACCCGCACCGCCGAGGCCGTCAAGCTGACCGAGAACGTCTTCCGGTTCGTCAACATCGCCCTGGTCAACGAGCTGAAGGTCACCTTCGACGCGCTGGGGATCGACGTCTGGGAAGTGATCCAGGCGGCCCAGACCAAACCGTTCGGCTACATGCCGTTCTTCCCCGGCCCCGGGGTCGGCGGCCATTGCATCCCGGTGGACCCCTTCTATCTGGCCTGGCGCGCCAAGGCCGAGGGCGCTTGCCTGCGGATGGTCGAACTGGCCGGCGAGATCTCCCAGGCCATGCCCAGGCGGGTGATCGACAAGACCCTGCAAGCCCTGGCCGAACGCGGTCGCTCGCCGGTCGGCGCGCACATCCTGGTGGTCGGGGTCGCCTACAAGCGCAACATCGACGACACCCGCGAGACCCCGGCCCGCGACATCATCGAGATCCTGCGCAGCCACGGCGCCCGGGTCAGCTACCACGACTCGCTGGCTCCCGAACTGACGGTCGGCGACACCCTGATGACCTCGATCGACATCACGGGCGACGCCCTGACCGCCTTCGATTGCGCCATCATCGTCACCGACCACGACCACCTCGACTACGAGCGCCTGGCGCGCGAGACGCCGCTGGTGATCGACACCCGCAACGCCACCGCCGGGGTCGACCCGACGCTGAGCGACAAGATCGTCAAGGCCTGAGATGAGCGCCCCGCCCCCCTCGAACCCGCAACCGGCCTGGGCCCACCCCTCGGCCGAGGTCGAGCCCGGCGCCGTGCTCGGCGCGGGCACGCGCGTCTGGCGCTTCAGCCATGTGGCGGCGGGAGCGAGGATCGGCGCCGACTGCGTGATCGGCCAGAACGTCGCCGTCGGTCCCGGCGTGGTGATCGGCGACCGCTGCAAGGTCCAGAACAATGTCAGCCTCTATGCCGGGGTGGTGCTGGAGGACGGGGTGTTCTGCGGCCCCAGTTGCGTGTTCACCAATGTCACCACGCCGCGCGCCGAGATCGACCGCAAGGCCGAGTTCAAGCTCACCCGCGTGCGGCGCGGGGCGACCATCGGGGCCAACGCCACCATCGTCTGCGGCCACACTCTGGGCGCCTGGTGCCTGGTCGCGGCCGGGGCCGTGGTCACCCATGACGTCCCCGCCCTGGCGCTGATGGCCGGCGTTCCGGCCCGCCGGATCGGCTGGGCCAGCCATGCCGGCGAAGTGCTGGGCGAGGACCTGGTCTGCCCGCGCACCGGCGACCGCTACGCCGAGCGGCCCGAGGGGCTGCGACGGGTGATCAACCTTTCGGGCTTCGGCGACGACGAGCCCTCCCATGAAGAACAGTCAGTGAGCGTAGGATGAAACGGGCCCTGGTCATCGGATCGGAAGGCAATATCGGCAAGCCCCTGGCGGCCCATCTGCGGGCCGGCGGCTGGGAGGTGCTGTGCGCCGACATCAAGCCCGGCTGGCGCAAGGACTACCTGCAGGTCGACATCAACCAGCCGGCCGACCTGATGCCGACCCTGCGCTGGAAGCCCGACGTGATCTTCGCCCTGGCCGCCGTGGTCAGCCGGGTGACCTGCGAGCAGGCCTCCAGCCTGGCGGTCGCCACCAATCTGGGCGGGTTGAACAACGTGGTGCTGCTGGCCCAGGCCGCCGACGCCAAGCTGGTCTATTTCTCGACCTCCGAGGTCTACGGCCCCACCGACGGGCCGATGGACGAGGCGGCGACCGTCCCGAGACCCAACAACCGCTACGGCCTGACCAAGCTGCTGGGCGAGCAGCTGGTCGACTACGAGGTCGCCCAGCACGGCCTGCGCGCCGTCACCCTGCGGCCGTTCATGATCTATGACGAGAACGAGGACTTCGGCGACCACCGCTCGGCGATGATCCGCTTCGCCCACGACCTGGCGCGCGGCCGGCCGATCGAGGTGCATCGCGGAAGCGCCCGCGGCTGGCTGCACATCTCCGACGCCGTGCGGGCCATCGAGGCCGCCGCCGGAGCCCCGGACCATGCGGTGATCAATATCGGCCATCCCGACGTCACCCCGATCGAGCATCTCGCCGAAGGACTGCGGGCCCGATTGAACGCCGCGCCCGCCCTGATCACCGTGCGCGACCTGCCGGCCCGGATGACGGCCGCCAAGCAGCCCAGCCTGGACCGCATGCGCGACCTGCTGGGCGTCACGCCCCGAGTGTCGCTGGACGAAGGCCTGGACCGCGTCGTCGCCCGGGTGCGGGCCCGGCTGGCCCAGGTCCAGGCCCAGACCGAGTTGGGCCAGACCGAGTTGGGGACGCCGGCGTGACAGCCCGCCTGCTGACCGTGGTCGGCGCCCGGCCGCAGTTCGTCAAGGCCATGCCGGTCAGCCGCGCCATCGCCCGCGCCCCTGGCCTGGTCGAGGTGATGGTCCATACCGGCCAGCACCACGACGCGGCGATGTCGGGGGATTTCTTCCAGGCCCTGGGCCTGCCGGAGCCGGCCGAGAACCTGGGAATCCACGGCGGCTCGCACGGCGAGATGACCGGCCGCATGCTGGCCGCCCTCGACGGGGTGATCGGCCGGGTCCGGCCCGACCTGGTGATCGTCTACGGCGACACCAATTCCACCCTTGCCGGGGCCCTGGCCGCCGCCAAGGCCGGCGTGCCGGTGGCCCATATCGAGGCGGGGCTGCGGGTGTTCGATCGCACCATGCCCGAAGAGACCAACCGCGTGGTCGTCGACCACCTCAGCCGGCTGCTGTTCGCGCCGACCAGGGCCGCCGTCGCCAACCTGGCGCGCGAGGGACTGATCGAGGGCGTCTCGCATGTCGGCGACGTGATGCAGGACGCGGTGCTGGCCATGGCCGCCATGCCCGTCACGGGCGAGAGCGTGCTGCGCCGCCTGGGCCTGACGCCGGGCGCCTATGCCGTGGCCACCCTGCACCGGGCGGCCACGACGCAAAGCCCGGCCAGCCTGGCGGCGGCCGTCGGCTACCTGCGGGCCCGCCTCGACCAGACGCCGATCGTCCTGCCCCTGCATCCGCGCACCCGCGACGCGGCCGCCCGCTTCGGCGTCGACTTGGCCGGGCTGACGGTGATCGAGCCGCTCGGACCGCTCGACATGCAGCGCCTGCTGGCCGACTGCGCGGCGGTGTTCACCGACTCCGGCGGCCTGCAGAAGGAGGCCTATTTTCATCGCAAGCCCTGTGTGACACTGCGCGACGACACCGAATGGAGCGAGACGGTGGACACGGGGTGGAACCGTCTCTGGACCGTGGCCGACTATCGCCCGCGGCGTGAGATCGACGACTACGGAACCGGTAACGCGGCCGAGCGGATCGTCCAGGCGATCGCCCGGTTCCTGGCCGCCGACCTCGTCACGCCGCGCGCCGCGACCGGAGCGAACGCATGAAGGACACCCACGAGACGCGACCGCCGCCGCTCCCGTCCCATGACGCGGCCAAGCCCGGCCGGCGTCGCGCCAAGGCCCCTCACCGGAAGAACCGGCCGTTGCGGATCCTGCTGGCCTGCAACTACGACCCGGCCAACGCCGCCACCGTCTGCGACCACATCAACGCCTTCGCGCGCTACTCCCGGCACGACGTCCACGTGCTGTCCAAGGTCGGCGAGATCTTCGCCGACCTGGACCTGGCCAATTTCGACGCCGTGGTCATCCACTATTCCCTGGCCCTGGCCCTGGAATCCTACGTCGGTCCGCGCTCGCGCCGCGCGCTGGCCGACTTCAAGGGCGCCAAGGCGGTGTTCATCCAGGACGAATACCGCTTCGTGAACGCCACGCTGGAGGCCCTGGAGGCCTGTGGCGTGGACCTGGTCTTCACCTGCCTGGGCCCGGCCGAGGCGGCCCGGGTCTATGGACGGGTGCGCGGCGGCCAGCTTCGAACGCAGCAGGTGCTGACCGGCTACGTGCCCCACGGGTTGCTGGACTACCCGCCGGGTCCGCTGGCGGCCCGGCCCATCATGGTCGGCTACCGCGGACGAACCTATCCGGCCTGGCACGGCGAACAGGGGCGCGAGAAGATCCGCATCGGCAAGCTGTTCAAGCGCGACGCCAAGCGCTTCGGCCTCTCCACCGACATCGCCTGGTCGGAAAGCAGTCGACTGTACGGCGCCGACTGGCTGAACTTCATCCGCCGCTGCCGGGCGGTGCTGGCCGTCGAGAGCGGGGCCAGCGTCTTCGACTTCGACGGCGCGGTCGCCGCCCGCAGCGAGAGCTTCGCCGCCCTGGTCGAGCGTCCCCACCCGATCCCCGGCCTGTCCCGCAAGGCGTCCTACGAGACCTTGCGCGACCGGTTCTTCGCCGGGCGCGAGGACGAGATCGACATCGCCCAGATTTCGCCCCGGGTGTTCGAGGCCATCGCCCTGCGCACCCTGGTGGTCGCCTATCCCGGTCGCTATTCGGACGTCATCCAACCCTGGCGGCACTACATCCCGCTCGACAAGGACCACGGCAACATGGCGCAGGTGGTGGACGCCCTGCGCGACGTCGACCGTGTCGCCGAGATCATCGCCAACGCCTATGCCGAGGTCGCCCTCAACCCCGCCTACAGCTATGCGACGATGATCGACCGCTTCGACGGCCTGGTCACGGACCTGGCGGCGGAGCGACCGCCGGCCGCCCTGGACGACTGCGTCGGCGACGACTTCCGCGAGGCCTTCCCGCTGCTGCTGATCGACAACCCCCACGCCCTGCCGCGGCCCAGCCGCCCGCGGCGGTTGGCAAGCAAACTGCTGCGGCGGCTGAGGCTGCACGGCCTGGTGCGCCGCCTCGTTCGCTAGACGCGTGCTCTCAATGGGTTGTCCTTCACCTCCGCCCCGCCGTCTCCGCCCCTGGTAGGACTTTGGGGGCGCCCGCTTGTGGGCAAGACCCGAAGTGGTAGCTTGGCCTTGTAAGGTGACACTCCATGGTCTTCTGGATCGCGAACCTGGCCGGATTGGCGGTCGCCTATCTCCTTGGCTCCATTCCCACCGCCTATCTGACGGGAAAGTTGCTCCATGGCCTCGACATCCGAGAGCTTGGCTCCAAGTCCGTCGGGGCCACGAACGCGCTGCGCGTACTAGGCAAGTGGCCGGCGCTGGCCGTGCTCCTGATCGATATCCTCAAGGGCGTGGCGGCGATCGTCTTGGCGCGATGGATCTGTTCTCGGTTCTTTACGCTCGATCAGCAGTCATGGGCCGCCTGGGCTATCAGCCTGGCTGGACTTGCCGCGTTGTTGGGCCATAGCCGGTCGATCTGGCTAAGGTTTTCAGGTGGCAAGTCCGTGGCGACGGGCCTAGGCGTGGTGCTGGCGTTGTCCTGGCCGATCGCCCTGGGCGCCTTGGCGGTTTTCGCCGTCGCGGTGGCCGTCTTTCGGATCGTATCCCTGGGTTCGGTCCTGGCGGCGTTGACGGCGATCATTCTCATCAGTGTCTTGAGCGAGCCAACACCCTATCGACTTCTAGTCATCGCTGGCGGCCTCTACATCGTCGGTCGCCACCGCGCCAACATTATGCGGCTACTGGCGGGTACAGAGCCACGCATTGGGCAAAGCCTCAGCCGCTAGCGGAACAGCCGGGGACATGCTCTCACGCCACGGCCTCAGCCGCATCCGCATCTAGTCGATCCGAATCCACCGCCGGATCGGCCCCAGCCGCGCCGCGCTACGCAGGACGGCCCGCACCGGTGGCGGCGTCGCGCGCCAATGGGCCTCGACGACGATCGCCGCCCAGCCGGCCCATTCGCGAAGGCGCAGGGCCAGCAGCAGGCGCCGTGGCGGGCCGCTCACGCCAGCACCTGGGCGGTGATCTCGCGCACCGCGGTTCGCCAGCTGTAGCGGCCGGACGCGACGATCTCCTGATAGCTGCGGTCGACCATGGCCTGGGCGTAGGCCAGGTCGCGGCTGCGATCCAGCGCCGCCTCGATGTCCGACAGGTCGCGGCCGACCGGCTGGTAGTGCGTCCCCGCCTCGAGCACGCCGCTATAGTCGCCCTCGACCAGCACCTGGAAGGTTCGCGTCACGGCCGCCTCCAGGTGGCGTGGCGACAGGGCGCGCACCTCGGCCGATCCCGTCGCGACGATCACCGAAGGCGGCGGCGTCCAGCCCGCGCCGCTCAAGGGCGCGGCCTCGGCCAAGGCCAGGTCGCCGGCCGGATCGATCAACGACGAGCCGCCCTCGACCCCGACGACCGCGCGGCTGGCGCCCAGCAGGCGGATCCAGGCGTCGCCCGCCAGCCGTCCCTCGCCGTCCATCGCGACGTCGGCGCGGTGGCCGCCGGCCCGCGCCCAGGCCGCCGCCCGCAGGCCCACCTCGCGCTTCAGCACCCCCATCTCGCCCAGCCAGGCCGGTGTTTCCCAGGCCCGATAGCTGACGGCGATCGGCCGCCGCGCCAGATCGGGCGAGGCGCGGCGCGCCACGCGGATCAGCGGTTCGTCGATATAGGCCGTCAGCATGCGGCGGATGGCGTAGGGCCGGTCCGCGACCGGGTAGAAGCTGTCCCACAGCGCCGGATCGAGCGCGGTCAGCAGCAGGTCGATACGGGCCTCGACCAGGAACTCGCGCAGGCGCCGCAGGCTGAGGAACTCGTCCAGCGGCGCGGCGATCCGGCGGGCCCGGGCGGGCGCGGCGGCCACCGCCCGCTCCAGCGCGTTCGAGCCCCTGGCCGCGTAGCGGGCCGCCAGGGCGGTGGCGTCGATCAGCACCAGGTCGGGATCCAGGGCCGTGATCCAGGCCGGATCGAAGGGAAAGCCGACGTTGAAGAATACGATTCGGCCGGGAAAATGCGCCTTCCAGGCGAAGATCCGCTGGCGCTCCCAGCGCCGCATCGGCCATTGGCCGCGCCAATTGTACAGAACCAGGGCTGTGGGTCGGTTGCGCATGTCCGGCGGCCTAGTCGCCGTCCAGCCGGGTCACGCCGTCGGCGCGCGCGAACCGTGACCCCATGGACGCAACCTCGTTTCGGAGCGCCCCCGCGCGCTGCCGCCAGACTCGACGGCGTCGGCTGTCGCTGTCAACGTCTAAGGCCGCCGTGGGCGCGCAGGGTCTCCGACGGCGACTCGCCGAACATCGTCCGATAGGCGCCGGCGAAACGGCCCAGCTCCCAGAAGCCGTGGTCCAGGGCCACCTGGGTCACGGTGGTCGGGCGGTGGGACGCGTCCAGCAGCCGGGCCCGGGCCGCCGACAGGTTCTTCAGCCGCAGATAGGCCTTGGGGCTGACGTCGAGCAGGTCGTGGAAGGCGCGGTAGAGCGTGCGGCGCGAGATGTTCAAGGCCCGGCAGACGTCCTCGATCTGGACCGCCTGGCGCGCCCCGCCGCCCTCGACGAAATCCTCGGCGCCGCGGACGATGCGGGCGGCGTTGAGCACGCCCTGCCGACGCGCGGCGGGTTCCCTGGCCTCGGCCACGGCGCTCAGCACGCCGTCCAGAAGATCCTGGCGCAGAATGTCGATGGCGCTGGCCGGCACGCCGTCGCCCATGGTCCGCATGAGGGTCGCGCAGTCCCGCAGCACGCGCCGGCAGGCGGCGCGGGCCTGCGGCGGCGGCGAATAGACGGCGGTCTCGGTCCGGAAGCGCGGATCGGCCAGCCACCCGAACGCCTCGGCCCGCTGCATGACCAGCCCCCACGGCGCGGTGACGACGGCATAGGCGGTCCGCCCCTGGAAGCGGCCGTCCAGCTCGCCGCCCGGCGGAATGATCAGGATATCGCCCGCGTCGACCTTGTGGCCCCACTGGTTGAGCGCGCCGTCCCGCTCCAGGACCGAGACGATGCTGAACGCCTTGCCCGACAGGCTCCCACGCACCCGCAGATCGCCGTCGAAACCGCCGGCGTCGAAACCCATGTCACCCAGGTTGACCCGCAGCAGATGACCCGGGCAGGCCCCGGGGGAAAGCTGGGTGATGGCCAGATCGCGCCCAGAAGCATGGGCCCAGGCCTCGTGCGGCCCCTGGGTCTCGCGCAGGATCATCTGGCCCCGCGCGACCGATGGGGCCGGCGCGTCGAACGCGCGCGCCTCATCCAGGGCGTCGAACATAGAGCGGATCGACGGGGCTTCGACGTCGGCAGGCGGCTTTTCCCAGTCGCCCCCACGCCGCGACCGCAGCTCGACGCCCGTCAGGCTCGCGGCGCCTATGGGACTCTTCTCGCGAAAGACCATCTCATCGCCGGCCGGTTGGCCGAGTCTCCTACTGACATCGCACCCATTGTCGCGTCCGATTCGCTCTCAAAAGATGCCATATCCACCTTCGAAAGTAAGTAAGGTGAAGTCGGAATAAAGCATCAATTGATAAAAATCTTTAAAGCTAGCTACAGCCAAGCTTAATGTGGCCAAAATTTGATATAGTTAATGCCGTGTTATCCATAAATACACAAAAGACTTTGCCAATATACTCAATCTGGCACTTGCCGCATAGCGCCGAGGCGGACTTTCAAGAAAGGATAATGCCGGATTGGGGTCATGGAGGACTCTATGGTTCGACGAAACTGGAAAGGACTGGCGGTCTTCGGAAAGCGGGATCTGCTGGGGGCGGCGCGCACCCCGCAGGCGGAGGACCAATGGGCCCAGGCCTTGCGCGACATGAAGGCGGCCCGTGACGGAGAACGGCGCCAGCGGCGGCAGATCGCCGAGAGCGGCGCGCGGCAGCTGACCCGCGCCCAGGCCGTGCTGCGCGAGGCCGAGGATCGCCAGCGCGACGCCGAGGCGGCGCTGCGCCGGGCCCGGCGGATGGCCGCGGTCGGCTGGATGGCCGCCGAGGCCTGCCGCGACATGACCGCCCTGCACGCGGTCGCCGCCAAGGCCCTGACCTCGTCCCGCGAACGCCTGCACGGCGACCACCGCACGGTCAGCGAGATCGACTGGGCCCTGAGCGGCCTCAGCCAGGCCGAGCAGATGCTGGACCGGGTGACGGCCTATCTCGACGCTCGCCGCGAAACGACCCAGGACGCGCACATCGACGGGCTGCTGAGCGGGACCTAGGCGCCGGCCTCACCCCGAAGGGCGCACCACTCCCGCGTCGCGCCGCTCGGCGGTTGCGGCGCGCCGCGACGGCCGGGGCGATATCCGAACTCGACAGAAGCCGAGGCCTTGGCGTTTAAGAAGCTTCCGGCGCCGCGCATCGGCGCCCCAGGGACAGCATCTGCGCATGAGCGTCGTCGCGGCCTATATCTATCGAGACGGCGTCCGGGCCCGCGAGGTGACGCTGGACGACCCCGACGCCCTGGTCACCGAGCCCGGCGAGTTCGTGTGGATCGGCCTGTTCGAACCCACCGCCGCCGAGATGGACCAGCTTCGGATCCGCTTCAAGCTGCACCCCCTGGCGGTCGAGGACGCGCTGAACGCGCACCAGATCCCCAAGGTCGAGGTCTATGGCCAGGAGCTGTTCGTGGTCGCCCGCACCGCCCAGCTGGTCGACGAGCAGATCGCCTATGGCGAGACGGCGATCTTCGTCGGGGCTGGCCACGTGATCACCGTCCGCCACGGCTCGGCCCGGGCCCATACCGAACTTCGCCAGCAGCTGGAGTCCTCGCCCGCCCTGCTGGCCAAGGGCTCGGACTACGTGCTGCACGCCGTGCTCGACTTCGTGGTCGACGGCTACCTGCCGATCATCCGGGCGCTGGAGGACGAGGTGCTCGACATCGAGCACCGCACGCTCAACACCTTCCTCAGCCACGGCGAGGTCAAGCGACTGTTCCACCTGCGCCGCGACCTGATCCGCTTCAAGCGGGTGCTTTCGCCGATGGCCGAGGTCTGCGGGCGGCTGGAGCATCTGGAGGCGCCCTGCCTGGACAACGACGTGCGCCCCTATTTCCGCGACGTGCTCGACCATGTGCAGCGCATCGAGGCCATGGTCGGGGCCCTTCGCGAGGTCATCACCTCGGTGTTCGAAGCCGCCTCCCTGCTCGAACAGCAGCGCCAGAGCGCGATCACCCGCAAGCTGGCCGCCTGGGCCGCCATCCTGGCGGTGCCGACGGCGATCGCCGGCATCTACGGCATGAACTTCGAGCACATGCCGGAGCTGCGGTGGACGCTGGGCTATCCCGCGGTGCTCGTGACGATCACGGCGGTCTGCGGGTATCTGTACGTGCGGTTCAAGAAGAACGGGTGGCTGTAGGACTGCGCGGCGCGCCACGAACCGGTCGGCGCTTGCATGGCTGCCAGAAAACCTTTCCGCGAGTTTGAAATTGAATACAATTCATGGTTAACTGAATGCAGTGCGAGTTGCTTGGCGTCTGACGACCCCTCCATTCAGCGCTCGATATGACCATGACCCATCAACGAACCCTCGAAGCCCCCCACCCCCAAGCCGACGGCGGCTCGTCCGCGTTCGGCGCTCCCGGCATCTGGCCCATTCCGTCGCCAAGCGCCCCACGCCACGGCGCCTCTCACGGGTCGCCGCCGCCCGGCTACACGGAGAGCTACGGCAGGGCCACCTACCTGGCCTTCAGGTTCGGGGCCCTCCTGGTTATCCAGGCCGAGGGCACGCTGCCGAACTTGAACCAGATCGCGGACATTCGGCAGAGCCCTCTCAAGATCTATCCGCCGCAATTCGACTTCCTCGTCTACACGCCGCAGACCAGCCTGCCGGTCATCACCCCCTTCAAGTTCTCCGAAGTCTTCGGCTTTCCGTCAGGCCCTCCCGTGGTCGTGATCCACGACGCGGACGGCCACCACGCGGTCAAGATCGAGGAGATCCCCGCCAAGGGCGCGCAGACCTTTCTGTCCGACGCCCTGGAAACCTCGCTCGTGAAGACCGGATACGGGAAATCCTTTGAGGCGGCCTTCTCCGCGGCGGTCGCGCTGCTGCCCTCGGACGGTTCCGGAACGGTGGATGGCCTGGCCCAGTACCGCTTGGTCGAAAGCGGCCTGATCCAAGGCGGCATCGCGGGCATCCACCTCTACTACGCCAGGGTCGAGGCCAGCTTTTCGTAACCAGCTCAGCCAAAAGGTGCGAGGCCGTCGGCTTTGACGGCCTTGGCCTTCAGCTCGCCCAATCTTCAGCTTGCCCAGCCTTCAGCTCGCCCAGGCCCGCGCCGGATGCAGGAAGCGTCCGGCCTCGGCGCCGTCGCGCAGGAAGACCCGCACCTCGGCGCTGCGCCCCGAGGCGGCCAGGCGGCTGGCGAGATCGCGGGCGGCGGCTTCGGCGCGGCCGCCGCGTTCGAAGGTGAGGTCGGCCTCCAGGGCCTCGGAACGCACCGACCAGCCTTGCTCGGCGGGGGCGACGGAAATCAGCAGAGCCATGGAAAGCTCCTTACGCAAGACGACTTGGGGCGCCCCTCATCCGGGGGCGTGAACGAGCGGGTTTTCGGGCGGCTGGACCGGGCCCCGAGATCGAGGTCAGGCCGGCATTCGCCCTACGAGGCGGCAGCATCGACACATCTTATAGGCTCGCATTTTCACAACTTGACGACATCCGTATGACTCGAACGCAACTGGTGCGAGCCAGAACTCCTCAAGCCGTTTTCAGTTTCTCGGGACGTTGGATGATCTGGCGGCGAGGCCAGAAAAACTGCCTCGACTTAATTCCTATTAGTTTGATAGGTTTTGAAAGGCGGCGCTTTCCCTCCCCTTTAGCGCCGCCGGCGCGCGCCGTGCGGATCCATCGGGGGATGGATGATCCGCGCGGCGCGTCTACCCGCCCAGATGCGCCTTGATCAGCGCCCGCCCGGCCCGGGCCACGGCGCGCACCGGTCCCAGCGGCCCCAGGGTGACCCGGGCCGTGTAGGAGCCTTCCATCAGCAGCATCAGGCCGTCGGCCAGGTCGTCGTCCGTCGCGCCGGCCCGCTTGCACAGATCGACCAGCCGCGCGTGGAGCTGCTGCTTGTAGGCCACCGACACCTTCTGGGCCGGGTGGTCCACCTCGTGCAGCTCGATCGCGGCGTTGGACAGCGGACAGCCGTGGACGTCGGCGTCGCAGGCCTTGGTCTCGAAGGCGTCGAAGATCGCCTCCAGCTGGGCCCGCGGGTCGCCGCAGGTGCAGCCGGTGACCTCGTCCCACCAGATCCAGTAGTCGCGTTCCTGCTCGCGCAGCACCTCGGCCACCAGTTCGTCCTTCGACGGGAAGTTGCGATAGAGGGTCATCTTGGTGGCGTCGGCCTCGTGGGCGATCGCCTCCACGCCCACCGCGCGGATGCCGTGCTGATAGAACAGCTCGCGGGCCGTTTCGAAGATCCGGTCACGGGCCGGACGTTTGGACAACGGGGCGCAAACGGGCGCCTCCATTTCGTCCATCTTGCCCCCGCCAGAATTTCTCTCAGCCATTTTCACAGCGCCTCACCTTGACGTGAGAGTTACCGGTCAGTATCTCTCACCGCGTGGATGATACCGAACGGTATCGTCTCATCCGTCTACATCGTCACAGATGGACGCCACGTCAAGCAACAGCCACTGCGACATTTCATCCTTAACCCAGAACGGAGCGCGAGCCATGCCCCCGAGCGCGAGCCAAGACCCCGCCCGTCCCGCAGCCCGCGCCGTCAAGGTGGAGTGGCTGGCCACCGCGAAAGCCTGGATCGACCAGGCCGCCGAACCCCGTCGTCGCCGTCCGGCCCGCGCGATGAAGCGCCCCGTCCTCGAGTGACCTTCTGACCGTCCCTGTTCCTCCCCCTCCCCAACGCCCGATTTCAGGTTCCCCCATGCGCAAGCATCCCGCCCTCGCCTCTTCCGCCGTCAAATCCTTCGCCATGCTCGCCGCCGCCGTGCTGGCCGCCTGCAGCGCCCAGGCCAAGCAGGAGGTCGCCCCGCCGCCCGCCCAGGTCACCATCACCGAGGTGGCCTTCAAGAACCTGCGCCAGTGGGACGACTTCACCGGCCGCCTCGAAGCCGTCGACACCGTCGACATCCGTCCCCGGGTCGGCGGCTACATCGACGGCGCGCGCTTCGAGGAAGGCACGCGGGTCCACAAGGGCCAGGTGCTGTTCCAGATCGACCCGCGTCCGTTCCAGGCCGAGGCCAACCGCGCCTCGGCCGAGGTGGACCGCGCCAAGGCCCAGCTGAACCTGGCCGTCGTCAACCGCGAGCGCGGCCGCCGGCTGATCGAGCAGAACGCCCTGGCCCAGAGCGAGTTCGACCGGCTTTCCGCTGAAGAAAAAGCCGCCCAGGCCAATCTCGGCGCCGCCAACGCCGCCTACCAGACCGCCAAGCTGAACCTGGAATGGACCCGCGTGGTCTCGCCGATCGACGGCCGGGTCTCCAAGGCGGTGATCACCCGCGGCAACCTGGTGACGCCGGCCGACCTGCTGACCACGGTGGTCTCCGACACCCCGATCTACGCCACCTTCAACGCCGACGAGCAGACCTTCCTGAAGTACGCCTCGGCCGAGCGCGGCAAGTCGAGCCCGGTCTATCTGGGCCTGATGACCGAGGACGGCTATCCGCACGTCGGCCACCTGAAGTTCATCGACAACGCCATGGACGCCAAGAGCGGCACCATCAACGGCCGGGCGATCTTCGACAACCAGGACGGCCGGTTCACCCCAGGGCTGTTCGCCCGCATCCGCCTGGTCAGCGACCAGTCGCGGACGGTGGCCCTGGCCCCCGACCGCGCCGTGGCCACCGACCTGGGCAAGCGCTTCGTCGTCGTGGTCGGCGCCAACAACAAGGCCGAGTACCGCCCGGTCGAGATCGGCCCGCTGGCCGGAAACCTGCGCATCATCCGCACCGGCCTGAAGCCCGGCGACCGGGTGATCGTCGGCGGCCTGCAGAAGGTCAAGCCGGGCGACACCGTCAACCCGGTGACCGTCAAGACCGACGTCTCGGCCGACTTCAGCCAGTTCGAGGCCGCGCCCCAGCGCGTCGCGATGATCAACAGCGTCGGCCAGAACTAGAGCGTTCTCTCCCTTCCCCCCTCGATGGGGGAAGGGCCGGGGATGGGGGTGAAAGCGCGTCAGGATAAGGCGCCGCCCACGAGAAACTCCCCGCCGCAGTCACCCCCACCCCGACCCTCCCCCATCAAAGGCGGAGGGAGCAGACCGTCATACCCCTTCCGCCTCCTCCCCCGGACGCCCCCATGAACTTCTCGAAATTCTTCGTGAACAAGCCGCGCTTCGCGGCGGTGCTCTCGATCATCATCTTCATCGCCGGGATGGTGGCTCTGCCGCGCCTGCCGATCTCGGAGTATCCCGAAGTGGTGCCGCCCACCGTGGTGGTGCGCGCCGCCTATCCCGGCGCCAACCCCGCCGTCATCGGCCAGACCGTCGCCGCCCCGCTGGAGCAGGCGATCAACGGCGTCGAGGGGATGATCTACCAGTCCTCGCAGTCAGCCTCCGACGGGGCGATGATCCTGACCGTCACCTTCGCCCTGGGCACCGACCTCGACAAGGCCCAGGTGCAGGTCCAGAACCGCGTCGCCCAGGCCCTGCCGAAACTGCCCCAGGAGGTGCAGCGCATCGGCGTGACCACCGACAAGGCCTCGCCCGACCTGACCCTGGTCGTGCACATGATCTCGCCCAACAACCGCTACGACATGCTCTATCTGAGCAACTATGCGCAGCTGAACGTCCGTGACCGCCTCAAGCGCGTCGACGGCGTGGGCGACGTGCAGATCTTCGGGGCCGGCGCCTATTCCATGCGGATTTGGCTGGACCCCGAGAAACTGGCGGCGCTGAGCATGACCGCCGGCGACGTGGTCAAGGCCTTGCGCGAACAGAACGTCCAGGTGGCCGCCGGCCAGCTGGGCGCCCCGCCCACCCCGGGCGGCGCCGAGTTCCAGCTGTCGGTCAACGCCCCCGGCCGCCTGACCGACGAGGAGCAGTTCCGCGAGGTCATCATCCGCTCGGGCGCCAACGGCGAGATCACCCACCTGGGCGACGTGGCCCGCGTGGAGATGGGCGCCAACAACTACGCCCTGCGCTCCCTGCTCGACAACAAGTCGGCCGTGGCCATGCCGATCTTCCAGCGCCCCGGCTCCAACGCCCTGGCGATGGCCGCCGAGATCAAGAAGACCATGAAGGAGCTCAAGAAGGAGTTCCCCGAAGGCGTCGACTACGAGATCATCTACGACACCACCGCCTTCGTTCAGGAATCCATCAACTCGGTCATCCACACCCTGATCGAGGCGATCATCCTGGTGGTCATCGTGGTGGTGATCTTCCTGCAAGGCTGGCGCGCCTCGATCATTCCGCTGATCGCCGTGCCCGTCTCGCTGATCGGCACCTTCGCCGTCCTGCTGATGCTGGGCTTCGGCCTCAACGCCCTGACGCTGTTCGGCCTGGTCTTGGCCATCGGCATCGTCGTCGACGACGCCATCGTCGTGGTCGAGAACGTCGAGCGAAACATCACCAACGGGCTCGAACCGGCCGAAGCCACCCGCAAGGCGATGAGCGAGGTCACCGGGCCGATCATCTCCACCGCCCTGGTGCTGTGCGCCGTCTTCATCCCCACCGCCTTCATCAGCGGCCTGTCGGGCCAGTTCTACCGCCAGTTCGCCCTGACCATCGCCATCTCGACGGTGATCTCGGCCTTCAACTCCCTGACCCTGTCGCCGGCCCTGGCCGCCGTGCTGCTGAAGAGCCACGACGCGCCGAAGGACCGCTTCCAGAAGGTCATCGACGCGGCGCTCGGCTGGCTGTTCAACCCCTTCAACCGCATGTTCGCCAAGGCCTCGAACGGCTATGTCCGCAACGTCGAGCGCAGCCTGGGCAAGTCGACCGCCGGCCTGGTGATCTACGGCGTCCTGCTGGCGCTGACGGTCCTGGCCTTCGCCAGGACCCCCGGCGGCTTCGTGCCGCAGCAGGACAAGGCCTATGTGGTCGCCGTCGTGCAACTGCCCGACGCGGCCTCGCTGGACCGCACCGAGGCCGTCATCCGCCAGATGGGCGACATCGCCATGAAGGTGCCGGGCATCAAGCACTCGGTGGCCTTCCCCGGCCTGTCGGCCAACGGCTTCATCAACAGCCCCAACTCCGGCGCGGTGTTCTTCCCGCTGTCGGACTTCAAGGAGCGCACCGGCAAGTCGATGTCGGCCAACGCCATCGTCGGTGAGCTGAACGCCAAGTTCGGGGCCATCCCCGACGCCCAGATCGCGGTGTTCCCGCCGCCTTCGGTGCAGGGCCTGGGCACGATCGGCGGCTTCCGCATGCAGATCGTCGACAAGGCGGGCCTGGGTCCGGACGAGCTGAACCGGCAGACCCAGAACCTGATCGACAAGGCCCGCAGGGACCCGGCCCTGGTCGGGGTGTTCTCGACCTACCAGGTCAGCGTGCCGAAGATCGAGGCCAATATCGACCGCGAGAAGGCCCGCGCCTCGGGCGTGTCGCTGACCGACCTGTTCGAGACCCTGCAGGTCTATCTGGGCTCGCTGTACGTCAACGACTTCAACCGCTTTGGCCGCACCTACGAGGTCAACGTCCAGGCCGACCAGAAATTCCGCCTGCAGCCGGAACAGATGCTGCGCCTGCAGACCCGCAACGGCGACGGCCAGATGATCCCGCTGGGCGCCTTCGTCAGCTTCAAGGAGGCCACCGGCCCCGACCGCGAGAGCCACTATAACGGCGTGCTCACGGCCGAGATCAACGGCGGCCCGGCCCCCGGCTACTCGACGGGCCAGGCCCAGAAGGCGCTGGAGGACCTGGCCAAGAAGGAGCTGCCCAACGGCATGGGCTACGAGTGGACCGAGCTGACCTACCAGCAGATCCTGGCCGGCAACACGGCGGTCTACATCTTCCCGCTGTGCGTGCTGCTGGCCTTCCTGGTGCTGGTCGCCCAGTACGAAAGCTGGAGCCTGCCGCTGGTGGTCATCCTGATCGTGCCGATGACCCTGCTGTCGGCCCTGGCCGGCGTGCTGCTGACCCACGGCGACAACAACATCTTCACCCAGATCGGGCTGATCGTGCTGGTGGGGCTGGCCTGTAAGAACGCCATCCTGATCGTCGAGTTCGCCAAGGAACGGGAGGAGCATGGCGACACGCCGCTGCAAGCGGTGCTGGAAGCCTGTCGCCTGCGCCTGCGGCCGATCCTGATGACCTCGATCGCCTTCATCATGGGCGTCGCGCCGCTGGTCGTCAGCCACGGGGCCGGGGCCGAGATGCGCCGCGCCATGGGCGTGGCGGTGTTCTCCGGCATGCTGGGGGTGACGGTCTTCGGCCTGATCCTGACGCCGATCTTCTACTTCGTCATCCGCCGCACCACCGCCCGCAAGGCGGCGCTGAAGGCGGCCAACAAAACGACGACCGACGCCGTGGAGGCGCACTGATGTCTCAAGCTCTGATTTCCGCAGATAAAAACCGTCATCCCCCGCTTTATGCGGGGGACCCAAGCCGAGCCGGCCACAGCCTCGTCTGGCGCCGCCGCTTGGGTCCCCCGAACAAGTCGGGGGATGACGGGCGAAGGGGTCGCGGCATGAAGCTGGCCGCCCAGCTGTCGCTCTTCGCCAGCATGATCCTGCTGTCGGCCTGCGCCGTCGGTCCCGACTACAAGACCCCGGTCGCCGCGCCGGTGGTCCTGCAGAACGCCCCGGCCGCGTCGTTCTCGACCGCCAATCTGGAAGCGGAGTGGTGGAAGGCGTTCGGCGACCCGGTGCTGGATGGTCTGGTGACCCAGGCCCTGGCCGGCAATTTCGACATCAAGGTCGCCGTCGCCCGGGTGGACGAGGCCCGCGCCCTGTTCAAGGACGCCCGCCTCGACCAGCTGCCGCGGGTGACCGCCAGCGGCGGCTATACCAAGAGCGACCAGCAGCAGCCGGGCTCCGGCGGCCAACGCGTCGAGAGCGAGACCTATACGGGCGGCTTCGACGCCGGCTGGGAGATCGACCTGTTCGGCCGGGTTCGTCGCGGCGTGGAGTCGGCCCGGGCCGAGGCCGGAGCGGCCAAGGCCGACCTGCGCGACGCCCAGGTGACGATCGCTGCGGAAGTGGCTCGAAATTATCTCGAACTGCGCGGCGCCCAGGCCCGGCTGGCCGTGGCCGAGCGCAACCTGGAAACCCAGCGCGAGACCCTGCGCCTGACCAAGGTGCGTTACGACGCCGGGGCCGGTAACCCCATCGACGTGGCCAGCGCCCAGGCCCGCCTCAACGCCACCGAGGCGGCGATCCCGGCCCTGATCACCGCCGAGAAGCGCGCCAACTACCGGCTGTGCGTGCTGACCGGCCAGCGGCCGGGAACCCTGGACGCCACGCTGGTGGTCCAGAACGCCGAGGTCACCCCGCTGATCACCGCCCTGCCGATCGGCGACGCAGCCGACCTGCTGCGCCGGCGTCCCGACGTCCAGGCGGCCGAGCGCCGGCTGGCGGCCCAGACCGCCAAGGTCGGGGTGGCCACGGCCGACCTGTTCCCGCGCGTCCGGGTGACAGGCTTCATCGGCTTCCTGTCGGGTTCGGCCTCCGGGTTCGGCAACAGCGCCAGCCAGGCCTGGTCGGTAGCCCCCAGCGTCAGCTGGCCGGCCCTCGACCTGGGCGGCGCCCACCAGCGGCTGAAGGCCGCCGAGGCCCGCAACGACGCGGCCCTGGCCAGCTACGACCAGACCGTGCTGGGCGCGCTGGAGGACCTGGAGAACGCCCTGGTCGGCTATCGCCAGCAACAGGCCCAGCTGGTCAGCCTGACCAACCAGGCCGCCGCCTCGCGCCGCGCCGCCGAGCTGGCCCGCATCCAGTACAAGGAAGGCGGCATCGACTTCCTGGTGCTGCTCGACGCGGAACGGACGCTGCTGGCCGCCGAGGACTCGATGACGGTGGCCGAGACGGGGGTGAACACCAACGTCGTGGCGATCTACAAGGCGCTGGGCGGGGGGTGGACCTCCTAAACCCTCTCCCGGAGGGGAGAGGGAGGGGCCCGACCGCGCAGCGGTGGGAGAGGGGTGACGCCCTCACAGTTTTCTATGACCGCCTCAAAACCCCGTCATCCCCCGACTTGTTCGGGGGACCCAAGCCGAGCAGGCCGGTCTGAAACGCCGCTTGGGTCCCCCGCATAAAGCGGGGGATGACGACCTTATTGGATCATCTCTACGCGCGCCCCCGCCGGCACGCCGTCCAGCTCACCCCCCGCCCTCTCCCTCTGGGAAAGGGTTTCTCCTGGCCGGATCAGCGCCTAAACACCCAGCATGACCAACCAGATCAAGATCCAGATCGTCGTCGGCCTTGCCCTCGTGGCTCTCGGCGCCTTGCTCGCCTTCACCGTTCAGAACAGCACGCTTCGCATGGCTGGCGCGGCGATCGCGGCGCTGGGCCTCGTCTTCACCCGCCGCGCCCTGCGGGGCGTGAAGTGGCGGCGCTGAGGCGGAACGCCTGGGCGGAGGCGGCCTGACTCCCTCGAAGGCCGGGGACATGCACATGTGCATGTCCCCGATCGTGCGCCGACGCCCGAAAGTTATCCACAGGGCTCCGCTCCATCCTCACTCCCGCCGAAACGAACCCCAGCACAATCAACCCCTTGCACGAAAACGCACGTTTCCCGTCCTCCCTCTCCAGGACGGCCGCACACTAGCGGCATGACCCAGACCGACATCCCCACCTGGTGCCTGAACTTCCAGCTCAAGCTGATGGCCGCCCTCGACGCGGCCTGGAAGTCCATCGAGACCAACAACGATCCCGCCGAGATTCGCCGGGCCCGCGACAAGGCCAAGGCCATCGGCGACCTGGCCGCCATGGCCCGCAAGGTGGCCCTGATCACGCCCCGTGACCGCGCCAAGCCGCCCGCCCCCACGATGACCGACGCCGTCGCCGCCCACCTGCACGCGACCCAGGGCGTGGCCGATCTGAGCGCGATGCTGATGGACACGCGGCGGGCGGTTGCTCCGGAACCCGCCCCCGCCGCCCAGGTCGAACACGCCCGCCGCGCGCTGGACAAGCTCAAGGGCGGCCGGCGCGGACGGCTTTAGGGCCCCGTCCCTCCCCCTCGTGGGGAGGGTGGCCCTGGCAGCGCCAGGGTCGGGTGGGGGGCTGCTGAGTCAGCAAGCAAGCCCCCCGTCCAACACCCTGCACCGATCCCCCACCCGCCCCGCTACGCGGGCCACCCGCCCCACAAGGGGGAGGGAAACCGCCTTCTCCGGAAACACCCCTGATGTCATCCGCCAGCGGCGAGGCCGCGCACACGGAACCCCTCTCTCTTTGAGAGAGGGAGGGGCCCGCCGCCGCAGGCGGTGGGAGGGTGAGAGGGTTCACCGC
>NZ_AKKF01000142.1 GCF_000281955.1 Caulobacter sp. AP07
GGGAGAGGGTGCAAGAACGCCCCCGACAGCGAACGGGCGCCGGTTCGTTGGAACCGGCGCCCGTCAAACTGGCCGTAGCCTTGGAAACCCTAGAGCGGCTTCAGGTTGGCCGCCGCGATCTTGCCGCGCTCTTCGGCGGTGTCGAAGCTGACCTTCTGGCCTTCGTCGAGGCTGCGCAGCCCCGCGCGTTCGACGGCGCTGATGTGCACGAACACGTCCTTGCCGCCGTCATCGGGCTGGATGAAGCCGAAACCCTTGGTTCCGTTGAACCATTTCACCACGCCGGTCGCCATATCGAAGTCTCCTAGACCAAAGCCGATCCGATGCCCGGACATCGCGGGCGGGTAACAATCGCAGTTGTCCGGGTAGCGGTAGCAGGCCCAAATCCAGGATTGCGCGGCAGATTGGACACGGCCCTGTTGAGGGGTCAATTCAAAAAACGTCGATATGCTTAAGCACGCATTCGGCTTCAACGCTCGGCCAGCAACGCCTCGACCAATCCGTGGGCCTCCGGGCTGGACCAGTCGGCGTCGCCCGACAGCCGGGCCCGCTCGCGGCCTTGCTTGTCGTAGATCACGGTGGTCGGATAGCCCTGGGCGCGGGGGTCCAGCTCGAACGACAGCTTGTAGCCGGGGTCGCGATAGACCTGCAGTGGCGCGTTGGCCGTCATCTCGGCCTGCACCAGGTTGAGGTCGCTGTCGCGGTCGACGCTGATCGGCAGCACCTTCAGCGGCTGGGTCGCGTAGCTGGCCTGGAGCTTGGCCAGGGTCGGCATCTCCTTCTTGCAGGGCGCGCACCAGGTGGCCCACAGGTTCATCACCACCACCTGGCCCTTGAAACTGGCCAGGGTCAGTTCCTTGCCGGCGCCGTCGGTGAACACCGTGGCCGGCTGGCCGCGCGGCTCGACGGGCACTTCCAGCTTCTCTAGCGACGCTTTCTTGAATTCCTTGAGGTCAACGACGCCTGCGGGTTTGAACGAAGCCGAGGCGATGACGTATAGAACCGCCGCGACGCCGATCAGCAGCACGGCGCCGATCGCCCATTTCAGCGGGCTGCGCTTCGGCGCCGCCTGGTTCTTGTCCGACTGGATTTCGCTCATATGACCGACAACGCCTCCGATAAGCCCCAGACCGCGACGGGCGGACAGGGCCAAGCCATGTGGGGCGGCAGGTTCTCGGCCAAGCCGGCGGAGCTGATGCAGGCGATCAATGTCAGCATCGGCTTCGACAAGCGCCTGTGGGCGCAGGACTTGGCGGGCTCCCGCGCCCATGCGCGGATGTTGATCAGCCAAGGCGTGATTGCAAGCGCGGACGGCGAGGAAATCCTCAAGGGCCTGGAGGCCATCGGGGCCGAGATCGTCGCGGGGACCTTCCCGTTCCGCGACGAATACGAAGACATCCACATGAACATCGAGGCGCGGCTGCGCGAGCTGATCGGCCCGGTCGCCGGCCGGCTGCACACCGCCCGCTCGCGCAACGACCAGGTGGCGGTCGATTTCCGCCTGTGGGTCCGCGAAGCCTGCGAGCGTTCGGCGGGCCAACTGGAGGCGTTACAGCGCGCGCTGATCGCCCAGGCCGACGTTTACGCCGACGCCCTGATGCCGGGCTTCACCCACCTGCAGCCGGCCCAGCCGGTGACCTTCGGCCACCACCTGATGGCCTATGTCGAGATGTTCGGCCGCGACGCCTCGCGGTTCCGTGACGCCCGGGCCCGGATGAACGAATGCCCGCTGGGCGCCGCCGCCCTGGCCGGCTCGCCCTTCCCGATCGACCGCCACGCCACGGCGGCCACCCTGGGCTTCGACCGTCCGACCGCCAATTCGCTGGACAGCGTCTCGGCCCGCGACTTCGCCCTGGAAGCCCTGTCGGCCGCCTCGATCACCGCCACGCACCTGTCGCGCCTGGCCGAGGAGATCGTGCTGTGGACGACGCCGATGTTCGGCTTCATCAAGCTGACCGACGCCTTCACGACCGGCAGCTCGATCATGCCGCAGAAGAAGAACCCCGACGCCGCCGAGCTGATCCGCGCCAAGGTCGGCCGGATCCTGGGCTCCCTCACCACCCTGACCGTGGTGATGAAGGGCCTGCCGCTGGCCTATTCCAAGGACATGCAGGAGGACAAGGTCCCGACCTTCGAGGCCTTCGACGCCCTGGAGCTGAGCCTGCTGGCCATGGCCGGCATGGTCGCCGACCTGACGCCCAACACCGACAAGATGGCCGCCGCCGCCGGCGCGGGCTTCTCCACGGCCACCGACCTGGCCGATTGGCTGGTCCGCACGCTGAACATGCCTTTCCGCGACGCCCACCACGTGACAGGCTCGGCCGTGAAGGCGGCGGAGATCAAGGGCGTGGATCTGGCGGAACTGGCGCTGGCCGACTTGCAGGCGATCGAGCCGCGCATCACTTCTGATATCTACTCCGTGCTCACGCCCGCCGCCTCGGCGGCCAGCCGCATCAGCTATGGCGGGACCGCTCCCGCCCAGGTTCGCGCCCAGGTCGCGCGTTGGAAGGAACTGCTCGGATGATCCGTCCCCTCGCTTTCGTGACCCTGGCCGCGCTAGCCGTGTCGTCCATGGGCCTGGCGGCCTGCGGCAAGCAGGCCGAGCTCGAACGTCCGGCCCCGCTGTGGAACGCCCAGAAGAAGGCCGCCTTCGAGGCCGAGCGCCGCGCCGGTTCGGCCCAGGCCAACCAGCCGGCCCGCCCCGGCGGCATCCAGGAAAACATGGACCCGGCGTCGAGCAACCGCACGAACCGCGCCGCCCCGCTGGGCGGCACCCAGACCGACCCGTTCGGCGGCCCCTCGGGCGCCGGCTTCCCCGGCGCGACGAAGAACTGATTCGTCATCCCGGACGTCGCGCGCCGCGCGAGGCTCCGGGATGACCGCCATGAAGAGAGCCTCTTGAACCATTTCGAATACGGCCCCGAGGGCCTCGCCTGCGAAGGCGTCCCGCTGGCCCGCGTCGCGGCGCAGGTCGGCACGCCGGTCTATGTCTATTCCCGCGCCACGCTGGAGCGGCACTACACCGTGTTCCGCGCCGCCCTGGAGCTGGCCGGGATCGTCGACCCGCTGATCGCCTATGCGGTGAAGGCCAATTCCAACGTCGCGGTGCTCAAGGTGCTGGGCGACCTGGGGGCCGGGGCCGACACCGTGTCGGAGGGCGAGGTGCGCCGCGCCCTGGCGGCCGGCATCCCAGGCGAGCGGATCGTGTTCTCCGGCGTCGGCAAGAAGCGCGGCGAGATCGCCTTCGCGCTGCAAGCCGGCGTCGCCGAGATCAACGTCGAGTCCGAGCCCGAGCTGAACCTGATCGCCGCCGTCGCCGCCGAGCTGGGCGTCAAGGCCAAGGTGGCGTTCCGGGTCAATCCGGACGTCGCGGCCGGCGGCCACGCCAAGATCGCCACCGGCAAGTCCGAGAACAAGTTCGGCGTGTCGTTCGCCGAGGCCGCGCGGCTGTACGCCAACGCCAGCAACCACGCCCATCTCGAGCCGATCGGCGTGGCCTGCCACATCGGCAGCCAGATCACCGACCTGACGCCGATGCGCCAGGCCTTCAGCAAGATGCGCGGCCTGGTCGAGCAGTTGCTGGCCGAGGGTCTGCATGTCGAGCGCCTGGACCTGGGCGGCGGCCTGGGCGTGCCCTATTTCAACATGCCCGAACCGCCCTCGCCCGCCGAGTTCGCGGCCATGGTCGCCGAGGTGACCCAGGGCCTGCCCGTCAAGCTGGCCTTCGAGCCGGGCCGGGTGATCGCCGCCAACGCCGGGGTGCTGGTCAGCGAGGTGATCCACGTCCACGAGCGGCCGGAGGGCAAGCGCTTCCTGGTCATCGACGCGGCGATGAACGACCTGATCCGCCCGGCCATGTACGACGCCTTCCACGACATCCGTCCGCTGGTCCCGCGCGCCAAAACCGAGCAGGGGGGCGAGACGACCTACGACGTGGTCGGTCCGATCTGCGAGACCGGCGACACGTTCACCCGTGATCGCGCCTTGCCGTCGCTGGCGGCGGGCGACCGGGTGGCCTTCATGTCGGCCGGGGCCTACGGCGCAGCCATGGCCAGCGAATATAACACCCGGCCGCTGGTGCCCGAGGTGCTGGTCGACGGGGACAGGTTCGCGGTGATCCGCGAACGGCCGTCGTATGAGGACATGCTGAGCCGGGACGTGGTGCCGGACTGGGTATGACTTCCCTCTCCCCTTGCGGAAGAGGGTGGCCCGCGGAGCGGGTCGGGTGAGGGGTTGAAGAACAGAAACGCCGCGACAGCCGAAAGGCCGGTCGCGGCGTTTGTCGTTTGAGAGACCCCTCGCAGTACTTCACACCCATCCCCTCGCCGCCGTTGCGAAAGGACAACCTCAGCGGGGCTTGCTGGATCGCTCCGCGATCCTCCGCCCAGGCTAGAATCTTCTCCAAATCCCCGAACATCCGCACATCGTGCTCGCCGCGCCGGTCTGTCGGGGTGACGACGATCTTCTCGATCAGCGCCCGCAAGGCCGTGGCCGCCTCGGTGCGGTTGTCGGGATTGCCCAGCGCCTCGGTCAGCCGTTCCACCTTGCGGCGATAGAGTTCGGCGACGTTGGGGTGAATGTCGGGAACATCGCGCGGCGCCTCGGCCATGGCCGCCTCGATGGCGGCGACCTCGTTTTCCAGCTCGCGCAGGCGCCCCACCATGCCCGGCGTGTACTCGCCCTCCTCGATCATGGTCAGGATGCCCTTGGCCGCCTTGCGCGCCTTCTCCAGGCGCTGGCGGTCCACCGCCTCGTTGGCCCGGCGCTCATGGTTGAGCCGGTTGGTCTCCTCGATGAACGACCGCATCGCCTCGGCCGCGATCTGGGGCGTCAGCAGCCGATCGCGCAGACCGGTCAGAACCCTGGCCTCCAACCGCTCGGCGACAAGGGTGGTCTTGTTGGAGCATCCCTTGCCGGTGATGCGGCCCAGGCAGACCATGCGACCATTGCCCCGGCGGGTGATGGGCCCGCCACAGACCCCGCAGGCGACCAGACCCGACAGCAGGCTCGACGGACGGCGCGCCGCCGACGCCGCGCCCAGCAGGCGCTTGCCGTCGGCCACGGCCTGCTCATAGACGCGCGAGAACTCCTCCTGCCGCGCCTTGGCGGCGTTCCACAGACCGTCATCGACGATCCGCAGGTGCGGCACCTCGGCGTGAACCCATTCGCTTTCGGGATTGGCCCGGCGCTTAACGCCGCCGGTGTCGGGGTCGCGCAGGTCCCTGGCTCGGTTCCAGACCATGCGGCCGACATAGAGGGGGTTGTTCAAGATGCCGTGGACGCCGTTGGATTTGCCGCGAATGGTCTGGGAACTCCAGGCCCGCCCACGCGGCGCGGGAACGCCGGCTTCATTGAGCTCGACGGCGATCTGGCGCGGGCTCTTGCCGGCGACGTAGTCCTTGAAGACACCCCGGACGACCTCGGCCTGCTCGGGAATGATCTCCCGCTCGCCAGTCGTCACCTTGCCGGCCGCGTCGAAGGCGCGGATCACGCCGTAGCCGTAGCACTTGTTGCCGCTCGCCTTGCCCGCCTCGACCCGACCCGACCGCGAAGACCCCGGTGGGTCTTGGCGGCAAGCTCCTTGAGGAACAGGGCGTTCATCGTGCCCTTGAGGCCGACGTGAAGCTCGCTGATCTCGCCCTCCGACAGGGTGATGACCGGCACGCCCGCGAACCGCAGCCGCTTGAAGAGCGCGGCGATATCCTCCTGATCGCGGCTGAGCCGGTCCAGCGCCTCGGCCAGGACCACATCGAACTTGCCCGCCATGGCGTCGTGCAGGAGCGCGCGAACCCCAGGGCGCAGGATCATCGTCGAGCCTGAGATCGCCGCGTCCGAATAGTCCGCCGTCACCGACCAGCCCTGCTTGTCGGCGTAGAGACGGCAGATGCGAAACTGGTCTTCGATGGAAGCGGCCGACTGCTTGTCGTCGGAATAGCGGGCGTAGAGCGCGACGCGGGTCATCGAAGAACTCCTTCAAGCTGGCGTGTCGTTGGTCTCGGCATTGGCCGCCGCCATCCGCTGGGCGAACTCCTCGCGCGCAATCTGGCGGCCGATCAGGCGGGCCAAGGTCATGAGCGCGGCTTGGCCCTGCTCGCTGATCGGCGGGCCGTCATTGGCGGGGGTGATGGTCTGCGAAGGCGGGGGAGAGGGCTCGTCCATGCTTGGCTCCACAACTGGAGCCGTCACGGTTCGGGGCTCGTCGCCCCAAGTCAAAGGCGCGTCAGTCCAAGCGACGCTCTCCACCCTCCCATTCCGGCAAGCTGCGGAAACCTCGCGGGATACTCCCGGCGTCAACGGGAAACGGGAGAAAGAAGTGAAATTGAAGCGCGTCATGGCCCCTAGACGCGCCAGACCGGCAACCAAAACGGTGGTCATGCGCAACGATCTGGGGTTCGACCTCCAAATCATTGCCGCTAGACCGGCAACGGTTCGACGGGTGCGTAGGCCGCGCCACAGTCGGGGCAATGGGCCTTGGTGAGGAAAGCGTGGGCCTCGCGGACGAAAGGCCAAGCCTCTCCGTCCTGGCAGTAGTTGAGGCGAAAGCCGATGGAGAGCATGGCCGTGGCGTCTTGGACGGTGTGAGGCTTGAGCTTCGACAGGACGACCAGCGCCTTGTCGCGAACCTCGTAAAGGCGATCACACTCGGCGGAGATGGCGTCCATCTCCCTGCCCTCGGGCAAGGCGCTGATCTGACCTTTGGTGAGTTTGAAATAAGGGTACTGAGCGACCAGCGCGGTCTCCAGCGCCGAGGCGCGCCGGCCAAGCCGGTCGATTTCCTGATCCAGGGCGAGCCAACTGGCGCACCGCGCGGGGATGCTTGCTGCCCTTACCGGCGCTGCTCCCCGCGCAGGCCCCATCAACGGAACGATGGTCGCGCCGACTACCGTGCGACGTGAGACAACAGGCAGGCGCGTGCCGTCGCCCGTCTTTCGACGCTGGCCCATAGCGTTGGTCCTGATTCAGTGGGTATCGTGAAACTAACGCCTTAAGCAGCCTCAATCAATCTAAAAGTACGTTGAGGCGTACAAAAAGTACGTTTTCATGATCACCGCATCGCAGATCAGAGCCGGCCGTGCCCTCGTTGACTGGACGGGAGCTAAGCTTGCTGAAGCGGCAGGCCTCGCTTTGCAAACAATTCGACGCATGGAAAGCCAGGTTGGCCCTGGTCGCAGCTCGGCCGCCAACGTCGAGGCCGTCCGTCGCGCTCTAGAGGAAGCCGGAGTGATCTTTCTAGACGCGGATGACGTGGCCGGCGTTGGGCCGGGCGTCCGCCTGAAACCTGATCGCGGTTAAGCCGCAGGCGCGAATGCGCCCGATCCGGCTTAAGCCGCTTGCCAAGCCAGAGCCGAACGGAGAGCGACCGGTCAAGGGTTCGCGCCAGCGCACCGCCGTAGGCGGCGGCGAAGCCGCCCTTGAGGGGGCGATCTCCGTTCGGCACCCACGCTGAACTGGACCGCATCTGTGGCCGAGATCGAGGCCAGAGGAGCAGTTTGCGTGCTTTTAGGTCTTAGGTCCCGGTCAAGGGATTGAGTTCAATGGGGAAATCGTCGGGTGAGGAACCTCGGGTTTCACGAGGTTCCTGTAAAAGTTAAACACCATCATGCACTTAGGGGCCGAAGGTCCCGGTGCTTTTATCTTGCCCTAGCAATGTGAAGGGCCCAGACGGCAAATCCCGCCTCCGGAGACAGCTTTGCCGTTCGATTGAAACCTAGTGGCGATAATCAGAGAGCGCCTTGGTCAAATGGTGCTCTCCTGGCCCAGTGATATGAAATCGACCGTCGGCGCTCTTGTGAACCAAACGATCAGCACCGAGGCGTTGCAAGGTCTTGCTCACTGTTGAAGACCCGTTCTTGCTCGAGATTCCTAATGCCTTTCGATCGATGCCCGCCGGTGCGCAACGCCCTATCAAGAGCAAAAGCTCGACTGCACAGGACACCTTAGCGGTAATCACCACCTCATTACCCAAAGTCTCGATCAGCGGCATCTCCACCCACATGAGCGTCGACATCGCCTCGGATACCGCTGACTCACCATCTACGGGGTAAAGGCGAAGCAATTCGGCGATCACCCAGGAGGCAGGCCGCCCTTCAGCCTTGAGTCCAAGACCCCTGGCTTGCGCGAGCGGACTTCAAGCTTGGACGCCGCCTAGCCGCCGGGCTTGGGCGTGGGGTGATCATGAGTTTCCCGCGCGGCCGGCTGCGCCGCGGGCGGCATGCAGGGCATGTCGCCCGGCTTCATCATCGCCCCATCCGGCATGGATCCGGCCGAGGGCTTGCCCATTGGCGTCGACGCGGGCGGAGCGGACCTGGTTGGGCCCGGCGCGTGGGTCCCGGCGCCGCCCATGCCCCCACCCGACATCATGCCGGACGTCATCATCGGGCAATCTCGCGCCGGAGCCTCCACGGGCTTGGGCGGCGCGGTCGAGGCGGCAGGAGCGGTCTCGGCCGGATGGTGGCCCGCGTGCGGGTCCTGCCCGCCCGCCTGGGCTGGCGCCGCCAGGAGCGACATCAGGACCGGCAGCGTCGTCAAGATCATGCGCATGGTCACACCTTTCTGATCAAGCAGCGCGCTCAACGGCGCGCGAGGAAGCCAAAGGCATTGTAGAGGGCGGCGAACAGCGCCCCGAGAAACGCGCCTGCCGCCACAGCGCAGAGTCCTCCCGCGACCAGCCCCGACACCGCGCCGATCGGCATGACCCCGAACAGCGACAGGTACATATGCGAGGCGCCGCCAAGACCGCTGGCGGCGAGAAGCCAGCACGCCACGTAGATCAGGCCGAGGAAGGTCGCGCCGGTCGCCGCGCAGCGGATCGGGCTGAGCGCCGACGTCGCGGACGACGGCATCTGGGTGGTGGTCATGGCTCGCCTCCCTTCAAGGCTTGCTTGTCCTATGAGTTTCCGCGCCGTGACCTTCATCGCATTGACGTGGATCAAGAACTTCGAAGCCCCGGCTAGAGCTCGACGGCCCGCTCCCTCAGGGCGTTGGCGATGAGGCTGAATGACGACAAGGCCATCGCCGCGGCGGCGAGCTGAGGCGATGACAGAAGCTTGAAGCTCGGACGGCCAGCTAGGCCGCCACGCCGACCAATCGACCAACGCCCGCTGTGACGCCCATGGCCACCAGGCCCCAGAATGTGACGCGCAGCGTCGCCCGCCACGGCCGCGCCCCGCCCGCCAGGGCGCCGACGAAGCCCAGCAACGCCAGGCATGCGGTCGAGATCAGCACCACGATCGGAACAAGCAGCGAGGTCGGGGCCAGAAGCACCATCAGCAGCGGCATGACCGCCCCGGCCGCGAAGCTGCTGGCGGAAGCGACGGCGGCCTGGATCGGCCGCGCCGCCATCGCCTCGGAAATACCCAACTCATCCTGGGCATGGGCTCCGAGCGCGTCCTTGTTCATCAGTTGGGTCGCCACGCGCCTGGCGGTTTGATCATCCAGTCCCCTTCGCACATAGACTTGGACGAGCTCCTCGTGTTCGGCGTCAGGATCGTCGTGCAACTCCGCCGTCTCGCGGGCCAGATCGGCTTGTTCGGCGTCAGCCTGCGAACTGACCGAGACATATTCGCCAGCGGCCATGGACATGGCGCCCGCGACCAATCCGGCAACGCCTGCGACCAGGACGTCCGCGGGCTTGGCCGCGGCGGCGGCGACACCGACGACGAGGCTCGCCGTCGACACCAGCCCGTCGTTGGCCCCCAACACCGCAGCCCGAAGCCAACCGATACGGGAGATCAGATGGCCTTCGATGTGACGCGTCGATCGGGGCATGGAACCTGTCCAATGTTTCGGAGGAGATGCGACCGGCGAACGCCGGCGTTCGGGTCGAGGAACCCGTGATTTGACGGGACCGCGCGGCCCTTCTCATCGTCTGGGAACCCGCGCCGGAGCGTCTGGCTCCAGACTCTTCAGATAGACGGTGAGGGCCTCGATCTCGTGGGGGTCCAAGACCCATTCCGGCATGGGCCCATGCCCCACGACGATACCTTCGGCCAAGGCCTCGCCAAGTTGCTCGACGGGATAGCGATAGTGAAGGTCGCGCAATCGCGGCGCCTTGGGCAAAGGGCTGTCGCCCACGCGATCCACGGCGTGACATCCGCCGCAGTCGCGCTTGGCGATAGCCTGCCCCTGCGCGAGACGCTCGCGGGGCGGAGTGTCGTCGATCCCGGCCTGTGGCCGCCCGGCGCCCACCACGGTCAGCGCCAGGACGGTCATCAAGGCCAAGGCCCGTGCTCCGACGCTCATCGTATGCTCCTCAATGTTTCCAGGTCGATCTTGATAGGGCCAGCGGCCGGATCAGATTTGATCCTTGTCAACACGCCCTCGCCGCGTCTCGCCGAAACTGTCGACCATGATCCTGGAGGGTCCCATGGCCAGCAGTCTTCCGGTTTTCGACACCACCGTCCAAGAGACCAACGCCTGGCTGAAAGCCATCGCCAGCGAGCTTGGTCCCTGCGATCGCCACCAGGCCTATCTGGGGGCGCGCGCGACGCTGCACGCGCTGCGCGATCGCCTGACCCCGGACCCCGCGATGAACTTCGCCGCTCAGTTGCCGATGTTGCTGCGGGGTATGTTCACCGAGGGCTGGCGGCCGAGCCAGACGCCGACCCTTGACCGGCGCCTGGACGAATTCCTTGCCCGGATCGAGGAGACCTTGCCGCCAGACTTCCCGATCGAGACCGAGAGTCTGGCGCGTGGCGTCTTTCGAGGACTTGAGGCGCGGATGGACCACGACCTGCTAGCCAAGGTGATCCGGCAACTCCCGCTGCCGCTGCGCGCGCTGTGGCCCCAAACCCTGGCGACGCTGTGAGCGCGCTCGCCAGCGATCCGCCGACCGTCAGCTCCACACGGAGTCTCTGGGGCCTTGCGGTGTTGGCCTCCGGCGTCGTGGCCGCCTGCGCCGCCTTGGAGCCTCTGCATCCCGGCCCCGAGGTTTCCCTTGTCGAGACCGGGCATGCGCTCGCTGTCAGTGAGTGCTCGGCCTGCCACACGGTGGGGGCGGGGGGCGGCGCTCCGGCCACCGACGCCCCCTCTTTCGCGAACGTCGCCGAACGCTATCGCAACTACCGGCTGGATTGGGAACTGGAGACCATTTCGCAGGTCGGTCACTATCGGATGCCGCCCAAGATGCTGACCTCCCCGGAAATCGACGCCCTGGCGGCCTATATTCGTACGCTCGACACCGCCAAACCCTCCCAGGCCCCGACGCCGCCGACCCGCTAGGCCTTGGCCACCGCCCCGCGTCCCACGTCCAATCGCGCCGCGATCACCGTCGGGGCGGCCGCGGCGGCGGCGGTGAGCCACAGCCCCCCCCCGGGGGCCTGACCGCTCGTGGACCAGCGCCTCGAGCCGCGCGCGCGCCACCAGCAACCCCGTAACAGGGCGACGCCCAGCGCGAGGCCGGCCCGCCCCGCGGGCCACCGCCAGACGCCGCCCGGGCTTGACCGGCGCGCCGGTCATATGGGCCAGGCCGACACCAGCCTTGCCGTCGCGGGCGAACACAGCGTTCCCGGCGCCATGGCCGAGATCATGGCGAGGACGGCCGGCCATGAGACGCCAAGACTGGCCGGGGTCGCGCCGACGTCAAGACGAGTCGATTTTCCGCTCATCGGCGAGGCGAAAGAGCCACCCGACCGCCGCAGATCCCGAGCATCGGCGAAGCCCTCGAGAGACCAGGAACCGCGTGCGCTGATCACGGTCGATCAGGCGCGCGCCCGCCGTGTCGAACGGGTCGTCGAAACTGGCGCGATCGGGGTGGTCGTCTGGAACAGCGACAAGGGCAGGCCTGCTTGGCGGGCGGCCATGATAAAGCCGACGCGGCAACCCATGGCGTCGAGATCGGCTTCCTGGACGTCGGCCCAGGCTTCAAACTTCGCCGCGCCCTTGGCCCTGGTCCTCAGGGCCTCGGCCAAACGCCCGTGACTGTTGCCCTCCACCAGATAGACGTACTGACAACGCGTGAGGGCCTCGCTGAAGGCGGCGCGTTCGGAATCCGCGGCGGCTTGCGGCGGTCGGATCGCCAGCAGGCTCAAGCCGGCTCGCCGGCATGCGTCGCGGGCGGCCAATGCTCGTCGCGCCGTGGCCTGCGCCTGTCCCGGATTGGGCGACGCGGAATCGACCCTGGCGACGGCTTGATCACAGGGCCCCAGGGTCGCGTCTAGCTGCGCCCAGACCGCGCGTGTCTGATCAATCAAGGCAGCGCTTGGCGTGGGATGCGAGCGTGGCGACGTTGGAGTCTCGTCGAAGGGCACGGACGATGGCAGGCGAAACACCCGTTGGGCGGGCCAGATCAGCGCCACGACCAGCCCTAGCAGGAGCGCGGCGGTCCAGACATTGCGCCTGGCCAGCATCCCTTCACCCGCGATCCGAACGACGGAGCGAGACGATGTTCCATCCACGCGGACCTTGGGCGTCCGATCAGCGTAAACTTCGCTCATGACCTGGCCCGCCGTCGCGCTTCCAGGGCCAGGGGCAGCGCCGCGAGATCCAGCGCCACCGCCAGGGCGGCCCCAAGACTACGCCAATCGGGCGTGGCGTTGACGGCCAGGACCGTCAAGGCCAGTGGCCCGCTGAGCGAAAGCAGCGCCCGCCCCCGCGCGCTCCACCCGGCCGTCGCCGCCGGGCCGGCGCCCCCCAGCAGCGCCAAGGCCTGTACCGCGGCGACCGCCAGCACCGCCAGGGTGAGGCTCTGGCCGTTCGGCGCGTCGAGGAAGGCGAGCATGGCGCCGAAGCCACCGGTCACGCCCCCCCAGGCGAGCAGGGACCAAAAGGCGCCCGCCGGCTTGGCCGCGACGAGGCCGGCGACCGCTCCCAGCATCAGACAAGTCTGCAACAGCGACGACGCGGCGGCGCCCGCCAGCGGGGCGGTCAGCGCCAAGGCCGGAAAGATCCAGCGCGGGTCAAGGCGCGACCGCTGCGCCGATCGTCTCTTCACCCGTCGCGCCACGTGATCCAAGGGGCGTCGATAGGCATGTCCACGCGGATAGGTCATTTGAGGTCTCCTGGGACGGCCCCGGCGCTAGCGAACGCTCAGCGGCTGCACGGCCGGCTCGTGATAGGGCTGACGCAACGGCCGCAGTTGACAGCTCGCCAGCGACGCCACGCCCAGAATGACCATGGCGGCGACCAGAACGGTCCGAGGTCCCAAAGAAGGGCGGCAGCTCACCGCGCGATCCTCCGGACCCAGGGCCTTGGCGATCTACGCATGGCCGGGCCTTCGCCGGCGGCGGCCTGCACCGACACGGCGCTCAAGGTCAGGACGAAGGCCGCGAAAGCGACGACGTTCAGGATGACGAGGGCCAGTTGGAGAACGGTCATGACGCGAACCTCCTGTTGGTGGCTGATGATCTCTCGACGCGGCGCCCGCGATCTTGATCTTGCTCAATCGCGGGAAAACTTGGCCCCGCCCCGCGGGAGCGATCGGCGCTCCGCGGGGCGGGCTTCTCAAAGCCCCGACTATCGCGGCCTGGTCCGAGGCCGAGGATCGAGGCTTCGGAGATAGGCCTTCAACTGAACGACCTCGTCCTCGTCCAGCTCGACCATCGGCATGCGCGGATGGTGGTCCGGAGTGCCCTCCTCGGGCGGCCGACCGGGCGCCAGCATGCCTTCGGTCAGGATCTGGTCGAGCCCGCCTGGCGGGTAGCGCCGGTACAGGGTCGCGAAGGGCGGCGCGTCGGCCAGCGGACTGGGCCTGGCGTCCACGGCGTGGCAGATTCCGCAATTGCGCTGGGCGATCCGTTGGCCGCCAAGCGCCTGCGAGGACAGCGGTCGCCGTGCTGGCTCGGAGGAGGCCTGAACCGCCGCCGCCAACCCCACGGCCAGGATGGCGAGAAGCCCCGCGCCGATCATCATGTCGCCCTTCATAGCCGATCCTCGAAATCGAGCACCACCCGGCCTTCGATCTCGCCGCGCGCCATGCGGTCGAAGACGCCGTTGATGTTGTCCAGCCTCTCGGCGTGGACCGTCGCCCGCACCCGGCCGTCGGCGGCGAAGGCCAGGGCCTCCCGCAGGTCCAGGCGCGTGCCGACGATGGAGCCGCGCACCGTGATCCCACGCAACACCGTGTCGAAGATCGACAGTGGGAAGTCGCCGGGCGGCAGGCCATTGAGCGACACCGTGCCGCCCCGCCGAACCATGCCCAGGGCCTGGGAGAAGGCGATGGGCGACACGGCGGTGACCAGGACGCCCTGGGCGCCGCCGATTTCCTTTTGCAGGTAAGGGCCGGGATCGGCCTCTCGGGCATTGACCGTGATGTCGGCGCCCAGGGTACGCGCCAAATGAAGTTTGTCGTCGTCGATATCGACGGCGGCGACCTTGAACCCCATGGCCTTGGCGTACTGCACGGCCATGTGGCCAAGCCCGCCGACGCCGGAGATCGCCACCCAGTCGCCGGGCTTGGCGTCGGTGACCTTCAGGCCCTTGTAGACGGTGACGCCGGCGCAGAGGATCGGCGCCGCCTCCAGGAAGCTCAGATTGGCCGGCAGGTGGCCGACATAGTCGGCGTCGGCCAACACGTACTCGGCGAAGCCGCCATCGACGGAATAGCCCGTGTTCCGCTGCGCCTCGCAGAGCGTCTCCCAGCCTCCCAGGCAGTGGGTGCAGTGGCCACAGGCCGTGTGCAGCCAAGGCACGCCGACCCGGTCGCCCTCTTTGACGTGCTCCACGCCCTTGCCGACCTGGACCACCGTGCCGACGCCCTCGTGACCCGGAATGAGCGGAAGGATGGGCTTGACGGGCCAGTCGCCGTGGGCGGCGTGCAGGTCGGTGTGGCAGACTCCGCAGGCGGCCATCTTGACCAGCACCTGACCGCGACCGGGTTTGGGCCGCGCGACGTGCTCCACGACCAGCGCCTGGCCGAAGGCCCGAACGACGGCGGCCTTCATGGTCTTGTCCATGATATCCCTCCAGGTGGCGCCGAGGCGCGGCCTGGATGGAATGGGCCGCCTCGTCGTCGCGGTTTGATACCGCCGCCAGAGGCGCCTGGCAGTTGGGAGTAATACGTAGAGGCGTCAGTAAGCGGCGACGGCGCGCTCGACGGCCTCGACCAGGGCGGCTTCGACCAGTGGTTTTTCGATGACGCGGCTATAGCCCGCCGCCAGGGCCTGATCGACCAGGCGCGCCGAAGGAAACGCGGTGATCAACAGCGCTTGCCCTTGCCACCCCCGTTCACGCAACCGCCTCAGGATCGACAGGCCGTCGATCTCGGGCATGCGGTAATCGGCGACCAAGCACACCGCGCCGAGCGCCGTGGGGTCGGCCAACAGGGCCAGACCCGAGGCGTAGGCGCGCACCTCGAAGCCTCGCCCACGCAGGAGCAATTGCAGTGAGCGGCGGACACCAGGATCGTCTTCGACCAGCAACAGCCGCGCACGGCCTTCGAGCTTGGTGGGAAGCGCTTGCGTCATGTCGGCCTGCTTGCCGCGACCCGGAATGGTCACGGCTTGGACATGCCATATGGCTCCAGCGCGGTCGTTACGTAGACCCCCTTAGGCCTCGTCCTGCAAACCCGCGGCGAAGGCGATCCGCAGCGCCTCCGAGAGGCTCTTGACCTGCAGCTTGGCCATCACGTTGGCGCGATGGACCTCGACGGTGCGCGGCGAGATGCCCAGGTCGAAGGCGATGGTCTTGTTGGGAAGGCCCTGGGCCATGCCCTTGAGCACGTCCTGCTCGCGGCTGGTCAGGGCCGCGATGGCGACCGCCGCATCGCTCGCCCGCGCCGCACGGGCTTCGACGTCGTCCAGCCGCTCGAAGGCCGCGATGATGGCGGTCAGCAGTACGGCCTTCTCGAACGGCTTCTCAATGAAATCGACCGCCCCGCCCTTCATGGCGCGAACCGCCACGGTGATGTCTCCGTGCCCGGTCAGGACCACGACCGGCATGGCGATGCCGCGCTCGGCCATGACCTTCTGGACCTCCAGGCCGTCCATGCCCGGCATGCGCACGTCCAACAGCACGCAGCCCGGCTCGGCGTCCTTGGCCGCCTGCAGGAAGGCGTCTCCCGAGGCGTAGGTCGACACCGCGTAGCCGGACGTTTTGAGCATGAACCCGGCCGAGCGACGGATCGCCTCCTCGTCATCGACGATATGGATCATCCGTCTAGCGCTCATGGATGGCCTCCTTCTCGACCTTGACCAGCGTGAAATGGAATTGCGAGCCGCCGCCGGGCCTGGGCTCATGCCAGATGCGACCGCCGTTGGCCTCGACGATCGTGCGGCAGATCGACAGCCCCAGCCCCATGCCTTCGGTCTTGGTGCTGACGAACGCGGTAAACAGTTGCCCAGCAATGCTCGACGCGACGCCGGGACCGTTGTCGGCGATCGTCACCCGCACCAGGCCGTCGCCTTGGTCACGCGTGCGAAGCCAGAGCCTGGGCTGCTCGGCGCCGCTCATGGCCTCGACCGCGTTGCGCGCCAAGTTGATCACCACCTGCTGGATCTGCACGCGATCGATCAGCACGGGCGTGGCGGCGGCGTCCAGTTCGAAAATCGGATCGAGCCCCTGGTCGCGGGCCCCCATCAAGCCTAGGGCGGCGGCTTCGTGAATGACGGACGGCAGGTCCTCGACGCTCTTTTCAACCTCGCCCCGGGCGACGAAATCGCGCAGCCGCCGGACGATATGGCCCGCGCGCATCGCCTCGGCGGCCGCGTCATCGAGGGCCTCGCGGATCATCGGCAGGTCGTCGGAATCCGGCTTGGCCAGGAGATCGCGCACCGCCTCGACATAGTTGGCGACGGCGGTGATCGGTTGGTTGAGCTCATGGGCCAGGGTCGAGGCCATGGTCCCCATGCCGCTGACCCGGGCGATATGGATCAGCTCGGCCTGGAGCTCCTCGAGGCGGGCCTGGGTGCGCTGGCGATCGGTCAGGTCGCGGACGAAACCAGTGAACACCCGGGGGCCATGGCCGATGGCTTCGCCGACCGACAGCTCCATCGGAAAGGTCGTGCCGTCCTTGCGCATGCCGACGACGACGCGCCCCATGCCGATGACCTTGCGCTCGCCCGTGGTCAGGTAGCGCTCGATATAGGCGTCGTGGCGCTCGCGGTCGGGCGACGGCATCAGGCAACGAACGTTCTCGCCCAGCACTTCGGTCTCCTGAAAACCGAACAGGCGCTCGGCGGCGGCGCTGAACGACAAGATCTTTCCCCGTTCGTCGATGACCACCATGGCGTCGGGAACGGTGGACAGGATCGACCGCAAATGTTCGGCGCTGGCGTCCAGGGCTTGCTCGCTAGCGCGTTGGTCGGTGACGTCGCGCAGGACCGTGCCAAATCCCCGCAAGGCCCCGGCCCGGTCGTGAAGCGCGGTGATGGAAACGTGGGCCAGGAATTCCGAACCGTCCTTGCGCAGAAGCCAGGCCTCGTCCTCGATCTTGCCTTCGGCCTGGGCCCTGGCGAGGTCGGCCCGTGGCTTGCCCGACTGGCGGGCGTCCTGCGGATAGAACGCCGCGACGTCCTGGCCGACGACCTCGGCCTCGCTCCAGCCCATGAGCCTTTGCCCGCCGGCGTTCCAGATCAACACCCGCCCCTCTGGGCCGAGCATGCAGGTGGCGTACTCGGTCGCGCCGTCGATCAGCAGGTTGAGTCCGCTGGCGACGTCTTCGGCTTGCCTCGCCCTGGCCGCGGCGCCCTGCTCGCTGGAAGCCGACCGCAGACGCAGCCGTTCGATTTCCGCGCCCACCAGAATTATGCCCGTCGCCGCCAACAGGAAGGTCAGCGCCTCCGCCATCGCCAGGGCGTCCGGTCGGTCGCGGCCGCTGAACGCGAAACCGGCGACGAGGCCCAAGAACGTGGCGACGAGGCTAGGCCCCACACCGCCGAACACCGAGGCGACGACAATGGGCACGGTAAAGAGCAGATAGGCGGCATGATCTCCCAGCCAAGGGGCCAATAACCAACGTATCCCAATGGCGAGGGCGAAGGCCGCCAGAGCGACGCCGTAGCCCTTCATCCGGTCTCGTTGGAGGGCCAAGCCGAACGCCATGAATCTTCACCTTCCCCGTGGTTGTGGCGATCCGCCCCAAGGCCCGAACCACGGCTGATCATGCCCCCTCGCGTCGCGGCTTACAAACCGGTTCGGCGAGGTTTGAGCCAAGCCGAATGCGGGATTCTACGGATGGCGCGGAAGGGGCGCGACGGGCCATTTGCCCGCTGACCGCCCGCCACGACGGGCCCGACACCCGAGGCCGCCATGTCGCTGCACAATCTTGCTCCCCTGCTCTCCCCGACCTCTGTGGCGGTGATCGGCGGCTCCGATCGTCCGGGCTCCGTGGGCCAGGTGGTCGTCGAAAACCTGCTGTCCGGCGGCTTCGCCGGTCCGGTCTACCTGGTCAATCCGCGCCCGCTGTCGGTGGTCGGCACGACGTGGTCGGCGACCATCGCCGATTTGCCCAAGCCGCCTGAACTGGCCGTGGTGGCCGTCCCGGCCGTCGCCGTTCCCCAGGTGGTCGCCGATCTCGGCGCGACCGGGGTCAAGGTCGCCGTGATCCTCTCGGCGGGGATCACCGAGGCCAATGGCCTGCGGAAGGCCATGCTGGAGGCCGCCAGGCCCTTTGGCCTGCGGATCATCGGACCCAATGGCTTGGGCCTGCTGGCGCCCCACGCCCAGCTCAACGCTTCCTTCGCCCGCGGCGCGCCCGGCCCCGGGGGCCTGGCCCTGATCTCCCAGAGCGGCGCCCTAGTCAGCGGCGTGATCGATTGGGCCAATACCCGCCAGCTTGGCTTTTCAGGGATCGTCTCGGTGGGCGACATGGCCGAGGTCGACCTGGGCGACCTGATCGACCTCTTCGCCGCCGATCCCCACACCGACGCCATCCTGCTCTATGTCGAGGGCGTCACCAACGCGGCCAAGTTCATGTCGGCGGCCCGCGCCGCCGCGCGGATCAAGCCGGTGATCGCCTTGAAAGCCGGGCGCAACGCCGCCAGCGGCAAGGCCGTCCGCTCCCACACCGGCGCCCTGGCCGGCGCCTACGACGTCCACGCCTGCGCCTTCGAGCGGGCGGGCGTCGTCCAGGTCGAGACCCTGACCGACCTCTTCGACGCCGCCGCGGTGCTGCGCGCCGGGCGGAGCTTGGCCGGCGAACGCCTGGCCATCGTCACCAATGGCGGCGGAGCCGGAATCCTGGCCCTGGACGCCATGGCGTCGAGCGGCGGCGTCCTGGCCGAACTCGGGCCGCAGACCTTGGACCGCTTGAACGCCCTCCTCCCCGCTGGCTGGTCACATGGCGACCCGGTGGACTTGATGGGCGACGCCTCGGCCGAGCGCTATCGCCTGGCGCTCGACGCGGTGCTGGCGGACGCCGGGGTCGACGCGGTCCTGGTCATGAATTGTCCCACCGCCTTGTCCAAGCCAGGCGACATCGCCCGGGGCGTGGCCGCCAGCATCGTGGCCGCCCGCGAACGCGGCCTGCGCAAGCCGGTGATCGCCTGCTGGTTGGGCGACGCCAACCAGGACGCCGCCGGTCCGATCCTCAGCGCGTCCGGCGTCCCGATGTTCGGCGCGCCGGACGCCGCCGCGCGGGCCTTAGGCCATCTCCTCGCCGCCCGCCGCGCCAAGGCCGGCCTGATGGCCGCGCCAGCTCGCCACGATGAGCGCGTCGGCGACCGCGCCGCGGCCCTGGAACTGATCCGGGCCGCAAGGTCGCAGGGCCGCACCCTGCTCAACGAGGTCGAGGCCAAGGCCTTGCTGAACGCCTATGGCGTCGCCACCGTCCCGACCCGATTGGCGGCCACGGCCCAAGACGTCGCCAGGCTCTGCGCCGAGCTCGCCCCGCCCTACGCCGTCAAGATCGTCTCGCCGCAGATCTCCCACAAATCCGACCTCGGCGGCGTCGCCCTCGATCTCCCGAACGCCGAGGCCGCCAGCGCGGCCGCCGCGGCCATGGCCGCCCGCATCGCCAAAACCCGCCCTGACGCCATGATCACCGGGTTCGCGGTGGAAACCATGATCCCTCTGCGACGCGCCCACGAACTTATCGTCGGCCTCGCCCAAGACGCCACCTTCGGTCCGGTGCTGATGGTCGGGGCCGGCGGCAAGGCGGTCGAGGTGCTCAAGGATCGCGCGCTGGGCCTGCCGCCCCTCGACGGCGACCTGGCGCACGCAATGATCGCCAAAACCCAGATATCGCGCCTGCTGGCCGGCTACCGCGACGAGCCGCAAGCCGACATCGCCGAGGTCGCCGCCACCCTGGAGGCGCTCTCGGCCATCGCCGTCGACCTGCCCGACATCGTGGAGCTGGACATCAACCCCTTGCGCGTCGACGCCTACGGCGTCCTTGCGCTCGACGCGCGCATCGTGATCACCCCGGACGCCGATCCCGGGTCGCGCCTCGTCATTCGCCCCGTGCCGATGGAATGGGCCGCCGACTTGCGGACCCGAAGCGGCGTGGCCTTCCATGTCCGACCGGTGCGTCCCGACGACACGCCCGCCGTGGCCGCCTTCTTCGCGCAACTCGACGCCGAGGACCTGCGACTGCGGTTTCTGTCGCCCCTGCGCACCGTTGACGCCGGCCGCCTGGCGCTGATGACCCAGGTCGATTACCGCCGCACCATGACCTTCCTGGCCTTCGACGCCGATCGCCAGACGGTCATCGCCACCGCCATGCTGGCCTCCGGCGCCGATCCCGAGCGCGCCGAGGTGGCCGTCGCGGTGCGAAGCGACTTGAAAGGCCATGGCCTGGGCTGGACCCTCCTCGACCACGTTCTGCGCTATGCGCGCGCCCAGGGGGTCAAGGTCGTGCATTCGATCGAGAGCGCCGACAATGTCGCGGCCCTTCAGCTCGAAAGGGACATGGGCTTCACCGCCCGGATCTGTCCCGATGACACCGGCCTGCGGATCGTCGAACATCAGATCGACGTGAGCGCCAACGCCTAGTCCGCTTGCGGGACATGCCCGCTCTTGAATAGGTCGCAGGTCCGCGACGACGGGGCTCGGCCGAGAATCCCTCAAGGCCGGCATGCGGAGACGACGCGATCAACGCGCGCCAAGCCCGCGACGGCGGAACCGTCACGGGCTTGGCGCGCATCCTGCGTCAGTGGCCAAGCAGCAGGGGCAGCTGCGCCGCGTCCAGCATCCGGCGCGTGACGCCGCCAAACAGCTCCTCCCTCAGACGTCCCTGGCCGTAGGCGCCCATCAGGCAATAGCCGGCGCCCGCGGCGGCGCACGCTTCGAGGATCTGGGCGTCGGGCTTGTCGCCGTCGGCCGGAATGCGCCGGATGGCGGCGTGAATGTCATGGCGCGACAGATAAGTCGCTGCCGCCTCGGCCGGGGCGCCCTCTTGGTCGCCCACCGTGAAGAGCTCGACCGAGGCGGCCAGCTTCAGCAGCGGTGCGCCGGCCCGAAGGGTCGCCATCACCGACGGCGAACCGTCCCAGGCGACCACCACCGGGCCGGTGAGGTCGATGCCGCGGACATTGTCGGGAACCGCGACCACCGGGCAACAGGCCTGGGTGGCGATGGCGTTGACCACGCCGCGCGGCTCCACGTCGAGCAGGCGGTCGCGCTTGCAATTGACGACGATCAGGTCGGCCAGGCCAGCCTCGCGCATCAGGCATTGCGCCACGTCGCCGGTGGCGTCGACCCAGTCCCAAGGCGCCTGCTCGTGGGCCAGGCGGGTCTCCACGGCGATACGATTGGCTGCCTCCACCCTGCGCTCCTCGGCCTGGATCATCGCCTGAGCCGCGCCGTCGATGTCGCCGACGAAGGTGGGGACCGGTGTGACGTCCACGCACCGCAGATGCCCGTTCAGGGCGCGGGTAAGATCAAGGGCCGCCTGCAGGCGCGCCTCCTGACCGGCGTCATCGTGCACAAGCAGCAGAACCGTCTTCATTGTCGCCTCCTGGGAGTTTCGAACGGCGAGGCTAAGCACGGGATCCACAGATCGGTATTCGGGTTTATACTGAGGACAAGAGGCTCCGGCGCACCGCGACCTCGACTACGTAAACATCCCAATGGGCGACCAACCGCCCTCCGCCTATCCCTGAGACCTGCCGCTCAAGGAGACGTGCGATGTCCATGCCAGCTCTTCTGCGAGATCGCGCCGACGCCACGACGCGGAGCGCTCAGGTCATTTCCCCCGTCGAGGTCTTCGGCGCGATCGGGGTGGGCATAGCCTTCTCCGGCGGCGAGGAGATTTACGCTCAGGATGAGGAAACCGACATGGTCTACCAGGTCCAACGCGGCGCGGTCCGCGCCTCCCGCCTGCTCGGCGATGGACGTCGGCAGATCGCCGGCTTCTACTATCCCGGCGACCTGTTTGGTCTGGAGGCTGGCCCCACGCACCGCGCCTCGGCCGAAGCCCTGTGCGACAGCAAGATCCTCGTGGCCAAACGCTCGGTCCTGAAACACTACGGCGAGGCGGGCGAACGCCTGGAGCGGCTGATCTGGCGCGCCACCGGCCAGGAACTGGGCCGGGCCCACGACCACATGATGCTGCTGGCGCGAAAGAGCGCCTATGAACGGGTGGCGGGGTTCCTGTCGGATGTGGCTCAGCGCCAGGGCGCGGCCTGGAACGAACTGGCGATGAGCCGCCAGGACATCGCCGATCATCTGGGCCTGACCATCGAGACCGTATCGCGGATGATCACCCAACTGCAGGCCGACGGCCTGGTGGCCTTAGACGGCTGTCGGCGGTTTCGGGTCGTCGCGCCCGGTCGATTGGCCGACCTGGTCGCGACCTGAGCCGCTTAGGCCGGGCCGCGCGAAGTCCGTAGGAGGACCTCATGGCTCCAGACCAAGTCTTTCCACCCGCCGAGCCGTCCAGGCCGCCCGGGTCTCCCGAGGCCAAGGTCAGCGCGATCCTGGCGCGTCATCACCTGATGAGCGTGGCGACGCTACGCCCCGACGGTTGGCCACAAGCGACCTTGGTGAACTATCTCGCCGACGGACTGGCGCTCTACTTCCTGGTGGCGCAGGACAGTCAAAAGCGGGCCAACATCGCCGCCGACCCTCGCGTCTCGATCGCGATCGGCGGCGACGACGAAGGTCCGCCGCAGGGTCTGTCCCTCGCCGGCCAGGCGGTCCAGGTCGATGATCCGCTTTGGGTCAATGCGCTCAATCGTCGGATCTGGGGAACCCCCGAGTTCGCCCGTTTCGAGCCCCATCCCTCCAGCCATGCCGTCGCCCTATTGCGGTTCAAGCCGCAATGGGTGTCGTTGATCGACTATGGATCGCCCCCCGGACGGGTTCAGTTGTTCGCCGTGCGGCGGGACTGGCGCCTCGAACCCGCCGATGCGTAGTCGCGGCCGATCGCGCGCGTCGTTGCGGCCCCGGGCGTCGCCGCGTCTGAACGTTCTGCCCTGAATGGCGTTGAAAGGCCCATGTCCCGTCAGAGCGCCGCCGTTCTAGCCTACCGCCTGGATGGCGATCAGCCGGCGTTCCTGCTGGTTCACCCGGGCGGGCCGTTCTGGCGCAAGCGTGATCTCGGCGCCTGGTCGCTGCCCAAGGGCTTAGTGGAGGCGGGGGAGGATCCAATGACGGCGGCGCGGCGCGAGTTTCGCGAGGAGGTGGGCCTGGTTCTGGATGGTCCTCTGCAGGCTCTGACACCGCGCCGCGCCTATCGCGGCAAGGTCATACTGCCCTGGTTGACTCACGCGGATCTGAATCTGGATCGGTTCACGAGCCAGACCTTCCGGCTGGAATGGCCGCCACGATCGGGCCGCTTCCAGGATGTCCCGGAAGTCGACGAAGCCGCCTATTTCAGTTTGCCTGCGGCGCTAGAGAAGGTTCTTCCGGCCCAGGCGCCCATCCTCCTGGAAGCCGCGGATCTGCTGGCGCGGGACGGCGCGCAGGCCGCGGGTCTCGAGTGAGTTAGTGACCGAGCACGAGCGGCAGGACGGCGGCGTCGAGCATGCGCCGCGTCACGCCGCCGAACAGGTCTTCAGACAAGCGCCCGTGGCCATAGGCGCCTATCAGGCAGTAGACGGCCTTGTCCTCGGCGCAGATCCGCAGAAGCACTGCGTCCGGGTCCTGTCCCAAGGCCGCGCAACAGGTCACCTGGACGGCGACGCCGTGGCGTTCGAGATAGAGCGCGGCGGCTTCCGGCCCGACGCCCTGGCCCTCCCCCACCGTGACCAGCCGCACCTGGCGGGAGAGTTTCAGTAGCGGGGCAGCGGCGCGCAAGGTGGCCATGATCGGCGCCGAGCCATCCCACCCCACCACCACAGGGCCGGTCGGATCAAGGCCCCGAACGTGGTCGGGCGTGGCCACGACCGGACAGCGGGCCTTGAGGGCGAGCGTCGCCGCCGCGGCCCGCGGATCGGTCGACAGCCAATGGTCCCGTTTGCAATTGACGACGATCAGGTCGGCCAGGCCCGCTTCGCGCAGCAGGCAGTCAGCGACGGCCCCGGCGGTGTCGATCCAGGTCCAGACAATATCCTCCCGCGCGAGCCTGACCTCCAGGAGCCTACGGTTGTCGGCGGCGGCGTGGCATTCCTTCGTCAGAATAAGGTCGGCCGCCATGCCGGTGACGTCGCGCGCCCGGGTTGGGAACGCCACCACCTCCAGGCACACCAGATGCCCCTGCAGCGCGCGCACCAAATCCAGGGCGGTCCGTAGCCTCGCCTCCTGGCCGACGTCGGCGTGAATGAGCAGCAGGACGGATTTCATCGGACTCTCTCCCGCGTTTGGGTCTCGCGTTGGCGCCAGCGTCGGCGGCCCGCTTCAGGCGTGCGCCATCCAGAGCGCGGTCGGCGGCGCGTGCAGGAGGTGTTCAGTGGCGCCGCCGAGCACGAAGTCGCGAAGCCGCGAATGGCCGTATGCCCCCATCACCAGGAGGTCGGCATCGACCTGACGAACATAGCGTTCGATGACCATTCCAGCCGAGCCATGGTCGGACGCCAACGTCTTGGCGTGCGCGGTGACGCCATGGCTGCGCAGGTGGCGCACGACGTCCTGCCCCGTCTGGTCATCGACCCCGAGCTTGTCGCCGCTGATGGTCAGCACCGTGACGGCGTCGGCCTTGGCCAGGACCGGGAAGCTGTCGGCCAGGGCGCGCGCGGCGCTGGCGCCGCCGTCCCAGGCGACCACGACCCGCGCGCAACCGCTGGCGCGCGCCTCAACGGCGGTCTCGTCCAGGATCAGGGTCGGACGGCCGGAACCGAAGACCACGGTCCTGACGACGGCCTGCTGTTCGTCGAACCGTCCGCTGAGCGGCACGATGCACAGGTCTCGGGTCCGCGCCATCCGGGCGACGTGCTCGCCGACGTCGTAGAGGTGGGCCCGATGCGTCTGGGCCAGGAACTCGACCTCGGCGCGCAGGGCGCTGGCGGCCGCCTGGGCCAGCACATCCTGACCCTGGCGATGGGACTTGGCTTCCTCTGCGCGCGCCAGATCCGTCAGCCCGATCAGATAGTCGGCGATCCTGTTGCTGTGGACGGGGATCTGGATATCGACGGCCAGGGCCGTCAGCGTCGCCTGCAGATGCCGCGCCCACCAGACGCCGCGCTCGATCACGGCGGGCGGAGTCGGCTCCGGATAGCTGTCCAGCTGGAGGAGAATGTCCTTGAAAGCCATTGGAAAGCTCCTTTCGACCGCCATTTCAACCGTCGTCGCGCCTACGGCGTTGATCTGGATCAGGTCGCCGCATCATCCTCGGCAGCCAAGCCCAGCTGGCCGCCGCGACGCCCGCGACGACGCAGATCGCCGCGAACCCCGCCGACGGCGTCGCCATGCGAAACAGCGCCGCCAGACCCGGGGTCAACAACACCGCCAGCAGGATGGCGCCGGCCGCTCCAGCGATCGTCCAGAAAACCCAGCGCCGCGCATCCAGCAGGCGTCCGTCGCGCCCCGTGGCGTCGATAATGGCCAGGGTCAGATTGCCGATCACCAGCGCCACGAAGGCGCCGGACCGCGCCTGGGTGGCGGGCATCCACGTCAGGCCCCAGAGATAGAGCGCCAGCACCGCGACCAGGATGACCATCCCCTGCAAGGCCCCAAGGGCGATCTGCCGCGCGCCAAACAGGCTCGCCCCGGGCGAGCGCGGCGGTCGCCGCATGCTGTCGCGATCGCTGGGCTCGCCTTCGAAGACCAGGGAGCACACCGGATCGATGATCAGTTCGAGAAACACCACCTGCACCGGAAACAGCATCGGCGGCGCTCCGAGCAGCACCGGCGCCAGGGCCAGGCCGGCGATCGGCACGTGGATGGCGGTGACATAGGTCAGGGCGCGACGCAGGTTGTCATAGATCCGTCTGCCCAGCCGGACTCCGCCGACGATCGAGGCCAGACTGTCGTCCAGAAGAATCAGGTCGGCGGCTTCGCGGGCCACGTCCGTCCCTCGCCGCCCCATGGCGATGCCGATATGGGCCGCCTCCAAGGCCGGCGCGTCATTGACGCCATCGCCGGTCATGGCGACGATCTCGCCATTGGCCTTCAGGGCTTCCACCAGCGCCAGCTTCTGTTCGGGTCGCACGCGCGCGAAGACGCGGACCTCCACCAGGCGCGCGCGCAGCGCCGCTTGATCCAGCCGAGCGATTTCGTCGCCGGTCAGAACGCCCGCCCGTACGTCGAGCCCGGCCTGGCGAGCGATGTTCCGGGCCGTCGCCGGATAGTCGCCGGTGATCATCATCACCTTGACGCCGGCCTCTCGCGCCTCGCGCACGGCGCCGGCCGCGTCGGATCGCAGCGGGTCGGCGAACCCAACCAGGCCGCGGAAGACGAACCTGGCGGCTTCGGGCTCATCCGGCGCGTCGTCGCCCCCGACCGCCTCGGCGACGGCCAGCACGCGCAGGCCTTCGACCGCCAGGGTTTCAAGCGCCGCGCGGATAGGCGCGGTCTCCTCGGCCGCCAGACGGCACAGGGCGAAGATCGCTTCCGGCGCCCCCTTGGCGGCCAGCAGCAGGCTCTGGTCAGTCCGGCGCCAGGCCTGGACCACGGCCAGACGCCCCGTCCGCAGAGGCCAAACCCGTTCGAGGCGCGCGTCGGCCGGCGGAGGCGCCAGGGCGACGAGCGCGCGGTCCATCGGATCGACCGGTCGCGCGGCGCAGGCCAGGCTCGCGGTGGCCAATAGCGGGTGCGGATCGGAAGCGCCCTTGGCCGAAGGCGCGCACCGGGCGCCCTGCGCCCAGAGCGCGGCGACGCTCATGCGGTTCTCGGTCAGGGTTCCGGTCTTGTCGACACAAAGCACGGTGGCCCCGCCGAGGGTCTCAATCACAGCGCCGCGGCGCACCAGAACATTGTGCCGGCTAAGCCGCCATGCGCCCAGAGCCAGGAAAACGGCCAAGACCATAGGAAATTCTTCCGGGATCATGGCAATCGCCACCGTGATGCCCGCCAGGGCGGCCTCGAGCCAGTCGCCGCGCATCAGCCCATAGGCGAGGAGGACCAGAAGGCAGAACAGGCCGGCGGCCAGGCCGAGCCACCCGACGAGCCTTGCGATGGCCTTCTCCAGCGGGGCCGGAGAGGCCTCCAGCGTCGCCAGGGCCGCGCCAATCTTGCCGATGGCGGTTCGGGGTCCCGTGGCGGTCACCTCGGCCACCCCCTGGCCCGAGACGATCAGCGTACCCGCGAAGATCGCTCCGGATGGGCCGCCCGCCGATCCTGGCGCACGCTGGACCGGAACGGATTCGCCCGTGAGGGCGGCCTCGTCGATGGTCAGGAGTTCGCCGTCGATCAATTGGCCGTCGGCGGGCACGCGCTGCCCTTCGCCGACCAGGACGACGTCGCCGGGCACGAGCGAACGCGACGGGACCAGCCGCTCGCTCCCGTCGCGAACCAGCCGCACCATGGGCTGGGCCAGGTCGCGTAGCGCCCTGAGGGCCCGTTCGCTGCGCGCTTCCTGGAACACGACCTGGACAATGGTGGCGACCGCCGCCAGGGTCAGCAGCAGGCCCTCGGCCAAGTCGCCAAGCGCCAGATAGAGGCCTGAGGCCGCCAAGAGCAGGCCAAACATCGGTTCGCGGATCGTCGCCAGTAGAATTTGCGCCACCGAGCGCGCACGCGGCGGATCGATCTGATTGGGGCCGACGAGGGCGAGACGACGCATCGCCTCGCCCTCGTCCAGGCCCCTGGTATGACCTGTCACGTGCTTCTCCGCCTCGCCAGGCTGCAGGACGCGACCTGGCTATGCGCCGCGAGAGCGACGGATCACCGCATAGGTGATGAGGCTGGCGGCGGCGGCGCCGACCAGGGCCGCGCCCGCCGCGGTGGTGGCCAGCGCTTCGCTCGGATGGCGCCGGACTTGCCGCTCCGCCGCCGTCTCGAGGCGATCGAGCTTGGCCTGGACATTACCGACCAATTCGATGGCCGCGTGACCCAGGGCCACGGCGCTCGCCGAGACCGCGTCGCTGGCGTCGTGGCCCAGGTGATCGACCATGGTCTTGAGGTGATCGGTGACGTTCTCGAAAGCGTCGCGGCCGTCGCGGGCGAGCGCCTTGATGTTACGAGCTGACATTGTCTTTCCTTGAAAGAGGGGAGTGGATGACGTCCCTACAACGCGCCCTCTCGCGGCGACGCGTCTTGACCTGGGTCAAGTTCGCTCGAAGGCGGAGGCTTCCCATCGCCGAACTGCCCACCGACAACGGCGCTCAGGCGGCGCAGCAGCGCCTCGCGGGCGGCGTCGTCCCGAGCCCCTTCCAGGGCGGCGTTGAGCGCCAGCTGAAAGGCGACCCGGTGGTTATGCCAGTCGAGCTTGGCCGCGGCATGGGGCGGCAACCGGGCGGGCGATGGTTGCCTCGGCGTCGCGGCCCCCTCGGTGAGGTCGAAGGCGTCGTCCAGGTCCGGGATCAAGATGGCGCCGGCGTCGAAGCCCGCGGCGATCAGCCGATCGCGCAGGCCGGCGGCGGCGTCCGGCTCCCCGTGGGCCAGCAGAACTGAACCGCTGACCGGAGCACGATCGAGCGCCCATCGCGTCAGGCCCGCCGCATCGGCATGAGCCGAATAGGCGTCGAGCTTGCGCACCCGCGCGCGAACCCGAACCTCGTCGCCCTGGATGCTGACCCGCGGCGCGCCGTCAGCGAGCAGCCGTCCTAACGTGCCGGCGGCCTGGAAACCACAGAGCAGCACGGTCGCTTCCTTGCGCCACAGCAGCCGCTTGAGGTGTTTGCGCACCCGGCCCGCGTCGCACATGCCGCTGGCCGCCAGGATCACATGCCAGCCGGAGAGGCGCTCCAGGCCATCGCTGTCCCATGGCTTGGCCAGGAAGCGCAGGTGCTCGGAGGGCCGGACCGGCTCGAACGGGTTTCGCTGGAGGGCGGGGTTCCAGCCTCGATCGAGGAACACCTTGGAGGCTTCAATGGCCAGCGGCGAGTCGAGGAAGATGTCGCCGCGCGGCGCGTCCCCGTCTTCCATCAACTGCTGCAGGTCGACCAGGAGCTCCTGGCTGCGTTCCAGCGCGAAGGCGGGGATGAGCAGCGGCCCGCCCGCGGCGTGGGCCGCCTTAAGCTCCTCGGCCAAGGCCGCCCGGCGAGCGACGCCGCTGGCGGCCACGCGTTCCCGGTCGCCGTAGGTGGATTCGAGGATCAGATGGTCGACGCCCTTGGGGCCTTGCGGGTCGGCGACGAAATCGCTCCCGCCAGAGCCGAGGTCCCCGGAGAACAACAGGCGCTTCTCGGCGCCGGCGGGATCGACAACGACCTCGATGGAGGCCGAGCCCAGGATGTGACCCGCCTCCCAATAGACCGCCGAGAGTCCGGGGGCGACCGCCACCGGCTCGCCCAGCTTGACCTTCCGAAATTGCTTCGTGACCCGGGCCGCGTCGGCCTCAGTGTAGATCGGCTCGACCGGGGCCAGACCCCGCCTCTGATTGCGCCGATTGAGGGCCGCCACCTCCCCTTCCTGGATGCCGCCCGCGTCGGCGAGCATCACCGCGCAAAGGTCGCGCGTCGCCGCCGTCGCATAGATCGGCCCCTCGAAGCCCGCGAGCATCAGCTTGGGAAGCAGGCCGCAATGGTCGACATGGGCATGGGTGAGCAGGACAGCGTCGATCTGACTCGGATCGAAGGGAAACTCGCCATAGTTCAGCGCCTTGAGGGTCTTTGATCCCTGGAACATGCCGCAGTCGACCAGGATCGTGGCCTCCTGCGTCTGCAGGCGTGCGCACGAGCCGGTGACGCAGCCGGCGGCGCCGTGAAAGGACAGGATCGGGGTCATGATGGAATCTCGCGGAGATGGGCCCGATCGGACGCGGCGCGAACCGGCGGGCGAAATGGGACGGGGACTGACCGGCTCACGGCGCGCTACGCCGCAGCCCGCGCACGGCCTCGCGCAGGGCCTCGGCGTCCGCATCGACCCGATCATGGGCCTGATCGAGCGCCAACCGCCGGCGCAGGGCAGTTGGCAGCGCCTCGCGCAGCATGCCCAGGGCGCGAGGCGGCGCGAAGACGATCAAATAGTCGAAACGGTGTTCGTCGACGAGATCCGCCAGCCGCGCGCCAAGCCGGGTCAGGAAATCACGGGCGCTCTTGTCGGCGGCGGTGATCGTGGCGACGCCGTGGATCGCATGGCCCATCCGATCATGGACCGCGCCCGAACCGGGATGCGGAAAGACCCGAGGCTCCAGGCCCGTCAACCATTCGGGATGTTCAGTCAGGAACCCGCCGCGGCGCGGCTCCTCGAAGAGTCGGGCCCGACCGCCGTCGGCCGCCACCACCAAGGTTCGTCCATCCGTAATCATCGTCGCCTCCTGGAGCCGACAGGATCGGCCAGGCTGCATCCGGTTCCCTGATCTGGATCAATTTGGCGGCCGCTCCGGCGACTAGTCTCCCTTGGTCAGCATGTCGTTGTTTGGGAGCCCCCCATGAAACACGCCGTCATCCTCGCCCACCCCAGGCCCACCAGCGTCTGCGCGGCCATCGCCCGGACCTGCGTCGAGCACCTGCGCGCGACCAACCACACCGTGATCCTGCGCGACCTCTATGTGCTGGATTTCGATCCGCGCCTGAAAGCCGAGGAACTGCCGTCGCCGTCGGGCGTGCATCCGGCCGCGGACGTCGTCGCCGAACGGCGGCTGATCGGGGAGATCGACAGCTTCATCTTCGTCTATCCCTTCTGGTTCAACGCGCCGCCCGCCATCCTCAAGGGCTATATCGACCGGGTGTTCAGTATGAGCTTTGGCTACGCGCCGGGTCCGAGCGGCACGGAATCGCTGCTCGACGACAAGACCTTGCTGAGTTTTTCGACCTCCGGGGCGCCCGAGGACTGGGTGAACAACACCGGAGCGTTGCAGGCCCTGATGACGGTCTTCGACCTGCACCTGTCGGGGGTCTGCGGACTGCGGGTTCTGGACCACAAGCACTTCGGCTCGATCGTCTCCAACATTACAGCCGAGTCCGTCGCTGACCTGCTGGACCAAGTTCGCATGCGTCTGGACGATCTCTTTGGCTCGGCCCTGGCGTGACGCTCAGCATGGCTTCGTTCGACAACAACCTGCAGTCCGGCGCGCGCCGTCGGGCGGAATCGTCCATGAGCGATCGCGCAGAAGCCAAGGTGCAACCGGCCACCGATCACTTCGTTCGACCTCCCTCCCTACATCCCAATGTGCACCGGCTTCGGCGGGCCGCGCTCTTCCAACGGCTGGGACCGGGCCTGATCACCGGGGCGGCGGACGATGACCCGGGCGGCATAGCCACCTACTCCCAAGCCGGCGCCCAAATGGGTCTGCAGATGCTCTGGACCGTGCCGTTCAGCTATCCGCTGCTGTCCGCGATCCAGATGATCAACGCCCGTATCGGGCGGGTGACGGGCCGTGGGCTGGCGGCGAATCTGGGCCGCGTGTTCCCCCGTCCAATCGTCACAGTCCTCGTGGGGTTGCTGTTCGTCGCCAACGTGGTGAACATCGGCGCCGACCTCGCGGCGATGGGTTCGGCGGCGAAGCTGGTGTTGGGCTGGGGCCAGCACACGTTCACCGTGCTCTTCGCGGCGCTCTCCCTGGCCTTACAAATCCTCATCCCCTATCACCGCTATGTCCGCTACCTGAAGTGGCTGACGCTCGCGCTGTTCGCATATGTCGGCGTGGTCTTCACCGTGCATATCGATTGGAGCCAGGTCGCTCTTCGTACGGTGGTTCCGCAGTTGGCGTTCACAGGGGCGACCGTCACCATGGTCGTGGCCATCTTCGGCACGACCATCAGCCCCTACCTGTTCTTCTGGCAGGCCTCCGAAGAGGTGGAAGACGAGGAGGCCGACCCGACGACCGGCCCGTTGCTGACCCATCCGGAACAGGCCCCAGAGCAGCTGAGCCGCATCCGCTGGGACACCTATGTCGGCATGGGCTTCGCCCACCTGATCGCCTTCTTCATCATCCTGACGACGGCCGTCACCCTAAATTCGGCCGGCGTGACCGATATCCAGACCTCCGCCGAGGCCGCCCAGGCGCTGAAACCTATCGCGGGGACGCTCGCCTTCCTGCTGTTCAGCCTGGGCATCATTGGCACGGGCCTGCTCGCGGCGCCCATCCTGGCCGCATCGGCGGCCTATGCGATCAGCGAATCCCAAGGCTGGAAAATTGGACTTGAACACCCGGCGCGCGAGGCCGTGGGCTTCTACAGCGTGATTGGCCTCGCCACGATCCTGGGGCTCGTCGTGGACTATTCGTCCCTGGACCCGATCAAGGCCTTGTTCTGGAGCGCGGTGCTGAACGGTGTGATCGCCGTGCCGATCATGGCGGCGATGATGGTGGTGGCGTCTCGCCGCCATGAGATGGGACAGTTCGTAGCGACGCTAGGGCAGCGCATCTTCGGCTGGCTGGCGACTGCGATCATGGCCGCCGCGGTGGTCGCCATGTTCGCGTTGCGGTAACCGGTTCTATGTTGGTCGCGATCAACGCGCGGGCGGATGTCATCCACCAGCCTGTCCGATTATGGCGGCGGATTGATCTGCAGCACCGCGGCCCCCGTGAAGGCGCCGCCACGCAAGTCGGCGAGCGCTTGGCCGGCCTGTCGAAGACCGTAGATTCTAAGGTGCGGCCGTACGCCGGCGGCGGCGGCGCGCGGCAGGTAGTCCTGGGCGTCGGCGCGGGTGAGGTTGGCCACCGAGACCAGGGTTCGCTCGCCCCACAGGTCGGCATAATCCAGGGCCGGGATCTGGCTCATATGGATTCCCGCGCACACCACCGCGCCGCCCTTGCGGACCGCCCGCAACGCGAGCGGCACAAGCGCGCCGATCGGCGCGAACAGGATGGCGGCGTCCAGCAGCTCGGGCGGCGCGACGTCCGACGCTCCCGCCCACAGGCAGCCCAACTCTAGCGCGAGGTTCTGCGCGGCCTGATCGCCGGGCTTGGTGAAGGCGTAGACTTTCTGCCCCTCGGCGATCGCCAATTGAGCCAGGAGGTGGGCGGCGGCGCCAAAGCCATAGAGGCCCAGCCGATCGACGACCCGCCCCTCCATCGCCTTGCGCCAGGCGCGAAAGCCGATCAGACCGGCGCAGAGCAACGGCGCGGCCTCAAGATCGCCGAGACCATCGGGCAGGACCAAGCAGAAGCGCGCATCGGCGACCGTCATTTCCGCGTAGCCGCCGTCGCGCGTCCAGCCTGTGAACTGAGCGTGATCGCAAAGGTTTTCCGCGCCCTGGCGACAGAAGCGGCAACGCCCACAGGCGCCGCCAAGCCACGGGACACCGACGCGCTGACCTAGGGCGAGGCTCGTGACGCCCTGCCCGAGCGCCTCCACGACGCCGACGATCTCATGTCCCGGAATGACGCCGTCGCGCGTGGGAAGATCGCCTTCCAGAAGATGAAGATCCGTGCGGCAGACGCCGCAGGTGCGCACACGGAGCAGGACCTCGCCCGGGCCAGGCGTTGGCGCGTGACGGAGGGCGGGCGTCAGGTGGCCGCCCTCCAGGACCATCGCCAACATGTCAGGCGCCGGCCCTGGAGCCGGGGGTCTCGATGGCGATGGTCTTGCCGGCGGGACTGGCGGTCTTTGGCGCGGTGATCGTCAGGACGCCGTCCTTGAGCGCGGCCTTGATCTTGTCACCATCAACGCCGCGCGGCAGGGCGATTGACCGCGTGAAGGCGCCGGAACGCCGCTCGATAATGCGATAGGTCTTGTCGCCGTCCTCAGTCTGCGAGGCCTTTTCGCCCGAGATGGTCAGCAGGTCGCCATCCAGGCTGACGGTGATTTGCGGCTCGGCGTAGCCTGGCACATCGAGTTTCAATTCAACGCCTTGCGCGGTCTCGCTGAAATCCAGGTCCGGCGAAGAGAAGGTCTGCGCCAGACCGGCGGCGCGACCGAACTCGTTGACCACCCGGTCGATCTCCCGCTGCAGGGGCGCGAACAGATGCGTGGCTTGCTGGGTGAAAGCCGGCAGCAAGGACTTGTCTTGAACGGCCATGGATGAATCTCCATCAGGACGAAGGTGCGCGCGCCAGGCGCGCGGATCATTCTTCCACCTTGTCGTCGTCCATGGATTGATCTCGATCATTTTGTGTGCGGCCAACTGCGCCAGGGACCGCATCCCGCTCAGGCCGGGGCCATCCCGTCCATCATCGAACGCCCGCCGCCCCGACGTGTCGTCGCTTCCCCGCCCCTGAGGGAGGCTTCCAGCGCCATGGCGCGATCACTCTTGATCCGCTTCAATCTCAGGCTCAGCCGCAAGACGACGCTATGGAGCCGGCCGGTCGCGACAGGATGCGCTAGCCCCACCTCCAAACGCCGGCCGCGGCGCCCAGCGCCAACAGGGTCCCCGCCGAATAGAGGCCGCCAAGGCGCCAGCCGCCCACCACGCAGGCGATGACCATCTTCGAGAAACTGTCGACCACGGCCGCCAGCAGCACCGCCTGGCCGGCGACGCCGATGGCCATGCCCCCCGCCGTCATGCGGGCGGCCGCCAGGGTGACCGCATCGGCGTCGACCAGGCCGCCGAGCGCCGCCACCGGCAGAAGGCCGGAAGGACCGTAGAGGCCGGCCGCGCCCCTTGCCGCCGCCATGATGACGCCGAGCACCAGGGCCGCGCCCGCCAGGGCGAGGGGTTTGGAGACCTCCTTCTGCAGTCGCGCCAGATAGAAGGTCACCGCCGTCGAGGAGACCAGCGCGCCGGCCGCACTGGCCAGCAAGGCGCCGCGCGCCGGTCCCCACACCTTGATCGCGGCGTAGGCGACAAAGGAAATCGCCGCCATAGCGATGGTCAGCACCCAGAGTTCGGCGAAATTGACCAAGCCATAGGGTCCAAAGGGGCGGTTTGGCAGAAGCGGCAGGGCCACGAAGGTCATGGCCAACAGAACCAGCGCGTCTCGGAGTTCGGGCCAGGTCAGACGCTTGAGCCAGGTGTGCAGCATCTCCTTGCTCGCCAGCAGAGCAGCGACCGCCACAGCCGCGGCGGCGGCGACCCGCTCGTCGCCGAGCACCGCCAACGCCCCGAGCCCGAAGGTCAACAGGCCGGCGACGATGGCGGTGACCGAGTAGTCGTTGTCGTCGCGTTGTTCTCGCTGCTTGAAGAGGATGAAGGCCGTCGCGAAGGATAAGCCAAGCGTGGACATGGCCCAGCCGCCCAGGGTCTGGCTCAGCATCCCAGCGACCCCGCCGAGCAGACCCGACAGGGCGTAGGTGCGTAAACCCGCGGCGGGGCCCCCTTCGGTGACGTCGTGCGCCCGCCAGCCCCGCTCGATGCCGATCAGGAAGCCGATGGCCAAGGCCAACCCAAGCCTCTCGAAGGGCTCAACCGCCATACCCGATCCTCTTCCGCCGTTCAGAGGCCTCCCGACATCTGTCCAGGATGCGCCGCAAGAGGCTGGCCGCAACCCGGCGTGGAGCCCAGACCATCCTCCGCCGCTTGCGGACCGTTCTCTCGCCGTCGTCTACCGTCAGGGTCCGACATGCGGGCATGACCTCAGCGGGCCGTATATCCGCCGTCGATGACCAGCTCCGAACCGGTCACGAACTTGGCTTCGTCGGACGCCAGATACACAGCTCCCCAGGCGATATCGTCGGCTTCTCCCATATGCCCGAGCGGATGAAGCGCATCGGCGGCCTTGCGGCCCGTCTCCAGATCGCCCTGGGCGCTCAGGTGATGCTCGACCATCGGCGTCCAGATGAAACCGGGATGGATGGAGTTCACGCGAATTCGATCGCTGGCGTAGATGAGCGCATCGGTCTTGCTCATCAACCGAACGGCGCCTTTCGACGCGTGGTATGCGGGGACATCCGGCGCTCCCACCAGTCCATAGATGGACGAAAGGTTGATGATGCTGCCACCGCCCGCGCGTCGCAAATGCGGAATGGCGTGCTTGGTGCAGAAGAACACGCCCTTGACATTGATGGCCTGGACCCAATCCCATTCGGCTTCGGTCACCTCATGTGTCGGCTTGTTGGCTCCCGCCACGCCGGCATTGTTCACCAGCACATCGATGCGGCCGAAGTACTCGGCCACCTCGTTGATCGCCTGCGCCACTTGGGTTTCACTGCTGACGTCGCACCGCCAGTAGCGCGCCGCTTTGCCTGAGGCCATCATTTCGGCGGCCAGCGCGGCGCCCTGGTCGTCAAGGACGTCGAAGATGGCGATCGAAGCGCCTTCCTCCGCCATTCGCAGCGCCGTGGCTCTGCCAAGCCCGAGCGCCGCACCCGTGACGGTCGCGACCTTGTTCTTAAGCCGATCCATCGGCTTCACCCTTCGGATAACCGACACCGCCGAGAGAGAACGCCTGCTTGTTGCAGGTGCTCGGCGCTCTTCGGATTTCATCACGCCCCTAATGTCCCCCTCTCGCGCGGCGTCACATTGATACAGCTCAAGTATTTTGCTCCGCGACTAGCTGGTCAGAATGACCGATCCATGGGGTTCGTGGGCGGGTGAAATCGGATCGGAAACGCCACGGCCACCGAGCTTGACCACGAGCAGGTCTCACTAGCTCTTCGTCGCTAGCGGCTGGTCGAAACGCCAGCTTCTCGCGCCTAGATCGCGACCGAGAGCTTGTGTCGGTTTGGCATGGCGCCCGACCGGTCGTTTCCCGTCGTGCCCAAAGAGGCCCTCTATCCAGCCACGACCGACTGGCTGGAGAAACTGACCTTGGACATCAAGGCAAAGGCCAAGCTGCGCGAGGATCGTCAACCGGCCTCCCGGCCCAATGATGTCTGGGCCATGGACTTCCTGCACGATCAGCTCTTCGACGGGCGCAAGATCCGCATCCTGGCGATCATCGACACCTTCAGCCGGTTCTCGCCGGCCCTTGATCCCCGCTTCGCCTACAAGGCTCACGACATTGTCGAGACCCTCGATCGAGCCGGCAAGGCGGTGGGCTACCCCAAGACCATACGGGTCGACAATGGCCCGGAATTTGTCTCCCGCGACCTGGATCTGTGGGCCTATCAGCGCGGCGTCACCCTGGACTTCAGCCGCCCCGGCAAGCCGACGGACAACGCCTTCGCGGAGTCCTTCAACGGCAAGGTCCGGGCCGAATGCCTGAACACCGCCTGGTTCATGTCCCTCGACGACGCCCGCTCAAAATGCGAGGCTTGGCGTAGGGACTACAATGAACATCGTCCCCACAGCGCGATCGGCGACAAGTGCCCGATCGAGCTGATGAACGGCGCCGGGCCATATGGCCCGCCCGACGCCTGACCGGCGAGAAATCCCGGCCCGACCTGGTCCAAGGTTGGGGGCAAGGTCAGAACCTCACGACCTTGGGTTCGCCGTCGTAGAGGATCTGGCGGTCGACCGGAGCGCTCTGGGCCCCAGCGCCCTTGCCGGGCGCAACCAGGACCAGATTCAGTTGGCGCTTCTGGATCATGCCCGGAAACGACCCCTGCCGCGCGCCGACGCTCAACGTCCGGGCCTGGTCATTCCACACCAGGTCATAGGTGGCGCGCTGGCCCTTCTCGTAGGCGTAGGTTTCGTTGTCGTCCTCGTAGATCGTGAACCGGGCGTCGGCGCCGGGATAAATGCGGATCTCGTAGGGCGCCTCGGGATGCTCGGTGGCGAACTGCACCGCTGGCCCCATCGGCATGATGGAGCCGGCGCGGACATAGAGCGGCAGGATCTCCAACGGCGCCGGGCGTGACACCGTCTTGCCGCCGGCGTGACGCTCGTTGCTCCAGAAATCGTACCAGTCCGCGCCCTTGGGCAGATAGGTGCTGACAATCAAATCCCGTTGCGCCTGCGCCAGCTTGGCGGCCGCCCGCAGCTCGGCGGGGCGCCGCCAGGTCAGGCGCAGGCTTCGCTCGCCGCCGCCCTGGTAGTAGTCGATGCGCACCGACAGGCGTTCCCCTTGCTTCAGCCTGCGCTTGACGCCGTGATATCGCTCCGCGCCCGTCGTCCAGTCGTCGACCACCTTCTCGCCGTCGAGGAACAGGCGCATGCCGTCGTCGCCGGCCACGCCGATTTCATAGTCGCCGTCCTCGGGCGCCACGA
>NZ_AKKF01000143.1 GCF_000281955.1 Caulobacter sp. AP07
CGGCAGCCTGCCGCCCGCCGTGGTGACGCTGATCACCATTACCGCGCCCGCCTACATGGCCCCGATGTTCACCGACGCGCGTGGACACCTGATGCTGATGGCGGCCGGTTTCTGGATGAGCATCGGCATCTTCGTGATGCGCAAGATGATCAACTTCAAGTTCTAGGGGGAGGCGACCATGATCGAGATGCTCACCAATCCTTCGAACCTGCTCAGCGCGTTCATCGCCATCGTGGTGTTCGCCACCATCGTCACCCTGGCCGCGCCGGTGATGAGCAGCAACGGGCTGGAAGGCCGGCTGAAGTCGGTCGCCAACCGCCGCGAGGAACTGCGCCGCCGCTCGCGCGAGGCCCTGTCCCAGAAGGGCGGCGGCGGCGGCACCCTGCGCCACTCCGACGAGGGGATGTACAAGAACGTCGTCGACCGCCTGCAGCTTTCCAAGCTGCTGGAAGACCCCAAGGTGGTCGACAAGCTGGCCCAGGCCGGCTTCCGAGGCCCCAAGCCGGTTTCGACCTTCTATTTCTTCCGCTTCGTGGGGCCGTTCGTCTTCGCGTCGGTGGCGGCGTTCTACCTCTACCTGATCAACGGCCTGGGCCTGCTGCCGATCCAGAAGCTGGCGGCCTGTTTCGCGGCCCTGACGGCGGGCTACTACGCGCCCAACCTCTACATCCAGAACATCGCCCAGAAGCGCCGCGAGTCGATCGTCGCGGCCTTCCCCGACGCCCTGGACCTGATGCTGATCTGCGTCGAAAGCGGCATGTCGATCGAGGCGGCGATCGCCAAGGTCGGGGCCGAAGTCGGCTCGGCCTCGATCGAGCTGGCCGAGGAGCTCAGCCTGCTGACCGCCGAGCTCAGCTACCTGCCCGAACGGCGCCTGGCCTATGAAGGCCTGGCCCGGCGCACCAACCACCCAGGCATCCGCTCGGTGGTCACGGCGATGATCCAGGCCGAGCGCTACGGCACGCCGCTGGGCGCGGCCCTGCGGGTGATGGCCAAGGAAAACCGCGACCTGCGCCTGTCGGCCGCCGAGAAGAAGGCCTCGGCCCTGCCGGCCAAGCTGACCGTGCCGATGATCCTGTTCTTCCTGCCGGTGCTGTTCGTCGTGATCATGGGTCCGGCGATCATCAAGATCCAGGACGTGCTGAAGCACCGCTGAGGGCGGGCCGGCCGCCTGCGACCTCTTGTCGCGGGGACGCCCGGCCAAGCCCGGGCCGCGTTGTCGCGATCGTTAAGACGCGGGCGCCTAGGTTGCCGGGAACCCTCTCTTCCGGATCGAGGCCCGCCATGCGTCTTCCCAAGCTCTCCCTGCGCCTGTCCCTGGTGTTGTCGGTCGGGGCGATCCTGCTGGCCTCCGGGGTCGGGGTGACCTTGGCCGGCTGGACGACGATGCGGGCCGAAGCCCAGCGCCAGGCGGGCGACCAGGCCCGGGCCCTGATGGAAGGCTACGGCGAACGGATCGGCAAGGAGGTCGGCCAGGCGATCAAGAACGCCTCGGTCGGCGCGGCGACGGTCGAGAGCCTGGCGGTCGACCCGACCAAGGTCGATCGCGACCAGATCGGCCGGACCATGATCCACCTGGTGGAGAACAACCCCGACATCGTCGGCATGACCCCGGTGTTCGAACCCAACGCCCTGGACGGCCGCGACGCCGAGTTCACCACCCACCCCTATTCCGACGCCGCCGGCCGCTTCGTGCCCTACTTCTTCTGGGGTCCGGACAAGACGGTGAAGACCGACAAGCTGGTGATGACCGCCGAGGCGGGCATCGACGCCTGGTACACCCGGCCGATGGCCGAGAACCGCACGCTGCTGACCGCGCCCTACCTCTATCCGATCAACGGCAAGCAGGTGCTGATGACCTCGGTGGCCACCGTGCTGCGGCGCGCGGGCCGGCCGATCGGGGTGGTCACCACCGACCTGTCCCTGGCCGACCTCAGCGCCCGCGCCGACCAGCTGCGGCCGTTCGGCGTCGGCCAGGTCAGCGTGATCGGCGGCGGCAACCTGTGGGTGGCCAACCCCGACGCCGCCAAGCTGGGCAAGGCCGTCGACGACGAAGGGCTGGTCGCCCTGGTCGCCCGCGCCGGTTCGGCCGGCTACGCCGACCAGGTGATCGACGCCAAGGCCGGCAAGATGCTGCGCGCCGCCGCGCCGATCGTCCTGCCGGGCACGACCGACCGCTGGTATGTGGTGATCGAGGCGCCGCAGGCCGCCGTGCTGGCCGGGGCGACCAAGGCCCGCAACAAGATGCTGCTGACCGCCTTCGCCCTGGTGGCGCTGTCGGGCCTGCTGCTGTGGTTCGGCTCGCGCCTGATCGTCCGGCCGGTGCAGGTGATGACCCGCTACATGGGCGAGCTGGCGGCGGGCGAGTACGAAAAGACCGTGCCCTACGCCGAACGCGGCGACGAGATCGGCGAGATGGCCCAGTCGGTCGAGGTATTCCGCGCCGCCGTGCTCGAACGCCGCCAGGTCCGCGAACGCCAGGAGGCCCAGCAGGCCCAGGCCGAGGCCGAGCGCCGCGCCCACGAGGCCGAGCGCCTGGCCGAGGACGCCGCGCGCCAGAAGGTCGTGGCGGCCCTGGGCGCCAGCCTGGGCCAGCTGGCCTCGGGCAACCTCTCGACCCGCATCGACGAGCGGTTTCCGGCCGAGTACGAGGCCCTGCGCGCCGACTTCAACGCCGCGATGAGCGACCTGAACACCACCATGCGGGTCATCGTCGAGAGCGCCGGCGCGGTGCGGGCCGGGGCCGGCGAGATCACCAGCGCCGCCGACGACCTGTCGCGCCGCACCGAGCAGCAGGCCGCCAGCCTGGAAGAGACCGCCGCCGCCCTGGACGAGATCACCGCCACGGTGCGCCAGACCGCCCAGGGAGCCGAGGAGGTCCGCAGGGTGGTGGGCGAAAGCCGCGTCGCCGCCCAGGCGTCCAGCGTGGTGGTCGACCAGGCGATCGACGCCATGGGCCGCATCGAAGGCTCGTCGCGCCAGATCGCCCAGATCATCGGGGTGATCGACGAGATCGCCTTCCAGACCAACCTTCTGGCCCTGAACGCCGGCGTCGAGGCGGCGCGGGCCGGTTCGGCCGGCGCGGGGTTCGCGGTGGTCGCCCAAGAGGTGCGGGCCCTGGCCCAGCGCTCGGCCGAGGCCGCCAAGCAGATCAAGGGCCTGATCGAGGAATCCACCACCCATGTCAGCGGCGGCGTCGGCCTGGTCGGCCGGGCGGGCAAGACGCTGGAGGAGGTCGCCGGCCACGTCACCCGCATCGAGGGCCTGGTCCAGACCATCGCCGCCTCGGCCAAGGAACAGGCCACCGGCCTGCACGAGGTCAACACCGCGGTGAACCAGATGGACACCGTCACCCAGCAGAACGCCGCCATGGTGGAAGAGACCAACGCCGCCAGCCACAACCTGTCCAGTGAAGCCGACCAGCTCAGCCAGCTGGTCTCGCGCTTCCGGACGGCGGAAGAGGCCGGCGCGACGGGACGGCGGGCGGCCTAGATCCCTTCTCCCCTTGCGGGAGAAGGTGTCGACGAAGTCGACGGATGAGGGGTCTCACGAACGGCAGACGCCGCGGCCGGCCTCGCGGCTGTTCGCGGCGTCTTGCGTCCATCGACCCCTCACCCGACCCCGCTTCGCGGGGCCACCCTCTCCCGCAAGGGGAGAGGGAAGGAAGGCCCTAGCTCCCCGCCTTCAGCGCATCCCACGACCGGGTCGGGCTGGCCTGGCCGGTGGCGGCGCGCAGCCAGGCCAGGTTGTTGTCCACCGATTCCGGCGGCAGATCCTGGCGGGCCAGGCGCTCGGCCTCGTCGAGGCGGCCTTGCAGCCCGACCACCAGGGCCAGGTTCTGGCGCACCTGGATGGTGGCGGTCGGCAGGGCGGCGGCCTTGCGCAGCGTCGCCTCGGCGCCCGGCAGGTCGCCGCTCGACGCCATGTGCATGGCCAGGTTGGCCAGGGGCGCGGCCTCCGTCGGAGCCAGGGCCACGGCCTGGCGGTGGGCCGCCACGGCCTCGTCGTCGCGCTTGGCCTGTTCGTAGGCCACGCCCAGCAGCGACTGCGGACGCCAGTCGCGGGGTTGCAGGGCGGCGGCGCGGCGGGCCGGGTCGATGGCGTAGAAGCCCTGGCCGCGCGCCACATTGGCCCGCGCCAGCTCCATCAGGGCGTCATAGTTGTCGGGGGCGGCGATCAGCACCCGGCTGGCCGCGTCGGCGGCCTCGTCGTAGCGGCCCAGGGCGCGCAGGGCCTGGGACAGGCCGACCCCGGCCTCCAGGTCGCGGCCGTCCAGGTCCAGTTCGTTCGACCAGAAGGCGGCGCGCATCAGCGGGTCGGCGCGCTGCATCTCGGCCCGCTGGGCGGGGCTGGCCTTGCGCGACGCCGGGGGCGTCCCAGCCGGCGCTGGGGCCGTCGCGGCGGCGGGCGCCGGCTTGTCCGCGGCCTGGGCCGGGACCGCCAGCAGCAGGCTCGAGACCAGGGCGGGGGCGAGAACGGTTGCGAGGAGCGCGCGCTTGCGACACATGAAGACGGATCTCCGGAAGGTCACGCATCCTCGCGCGGGGCCCTCAAGGAATCGTTAAGCATAAATTCCTCCCCTGAGGCGCGCCCATGTCGGAACCGATCATCGCCCCTTCGCTGCGGTCCGCCGAGGATGGGGCGGCGACGCCCATCCACTGCCTCTACGAGTCCGAGCTGGCCGCCTTCGTCGAGGCGCGGCCCAGTTTCGTGAAGGGCTTCGTGGCCCTGGAGGCGTTCAAGGCCAAGGCCGGCCAGGTGCTGGTCCTGCCGACCCCGCAAGGGGTGGTGGACCGCGTGCTGCTGGGCCTGGGCGAGAGGGGCAAGGCCGACGCCATGCTGTTTCGCGCCCTGCCCGGCCGCCTGCCGGCCGGCGACTTCCGCCTGTCGGCGACGCCCGAGGGCCTGGACCCGGGCCAGATCGCCCTGGCCTTCGCCCTGGGGGCCTACAGGTTCGACCGCTATCGCCCCCGAACCGGCGAGGAACCGCGACGACTGGTCGCGGACCCGGAGGTCGACCTGGACGAGGTCCGGGCGGTGGCCCACGCCTGCGCCCTGGCCCGCGACATGATCAACACTCCGGCCAACGACCTGGGGCCGCTGCAGATCGAGACCATCGCCCGCGAGATCGCCGAGCGGTACGGCGCGACCATCGCGATGGTGACCGGCGACGACCTGCTGGCCGAGAACTATCCGGCCGTCCACGCCGTCGGCCGCGCCGCCGTGCCGGCCCGCGCGCCCCGGATGATCGAGATCAGCTGGGGCGACGCCTCGCATCCGCGCGTGGCGATCATCGGCAAGGGCGTGGTGTTCGACACCGGCGGCCTGGACATCAAGCCGTCGTCGGGCATGCGGCTGATGAAGAAGGACATGGGCGGCGCCGCCCACGCCCTGGCCCTGGGCCGGATGGTGATGGCCGCCGGCCTGCCGGTGGCGCTGAGCGTGCTGGTCCCGGTGGTTGAGAACGCCATCGCCGGCGACGCCATGCGGCCCGGCGACGTGCTGGCCACCCGCTCGGGCCTGACTGTCGAGGTCGGCAACACCGACGCCGAGGGCCGGCTGATCCTGGCCGACGCCCTGACCCGGGCGGGCGAGCTGGAGCCGGTGCTGACCCTCGACCTGGCCACCCTGACCGGCGCGGCCCGCGTCGCCCTGGGCCCGCAGGTGATCCCGTTCTTCACCCCCGACGACGACCTGGCCGGCGAGATCGAGGCCGGGGCGCGGGCCGCCGCCGACCCGCTCTGGCGCCTGCCGCTGTGGGACGGTTATCGCGAAGCGGTCGAGAGCGACATCGCCGACCTCAAGAACGATCCCGACGCCTGGGCCCAGGCCGGGGCGATGACCGCCGCCCTGTTCCTGCAACGCTTCGCCCCGACCACCGGGGCCTGGGCGCATTTCGACATCTTCGCCTGGAACCCCAAGGCCCGGCCGGGCCACCCGGCCGGCGGCGAGGCCCAGGTGATCCGCGGCCTCTACGCCATGCTGAAGGCGAAGTTCCCCAAGGGCGCCGGGGCATGAGCGACCCGCGCCTGACCCTGGCCCGCCCCGACCTGGCCGACCTGGACTTGCAGGGCCTGGTCGCCGCCGAGCGCTATGCGGCGCCCAGCCTTCGCCAGGTGGTCACGCCCACCGCCGCCCTGCGCAAGGCCGCCGATCCGATGGCCGAGCAATGGGACCAGCTGCTGTTCGGCGAGTTGTTCCGGGTGCTGGAGATCAAGGACGGCTTCGCCTGGGGCCAGGCGGCCCGCGACGGCTATGTCGGCTTCGTCGCCGAGGCGGACCTGGCCGCGCCGGGGGCCCCGGCCACCCACCAGGTCGCGGTCCCGCGCACCTACGCCTTCGCCGAGCCGGACATCAAGTCACGGCCGATGGGGCTGTATTCGCTCAACGCCCTGACGGCGATCGAGGCCGTCGAGGGCCGGTTCGCCAAGGGCGAGGGCACGGGCTGGTTCGTCGCCGCCCACCTGTCGCCGGTCGGGGTGGCGGCGGGCGACCTCGTGGCCGTGGCCCAGGGCTTCCTGGGCGCGCCCTACCAGTGGGGCGGCCGCGAATCGCTGGGGCTGGACTGCTCGGGCCTGGTCCAGCAGGCCCTGGCCGCCTGTGGTCGCGCCGTCCCGCGCGACACCGACCTGCAACTGGCGTTCTTCGCGCCCATCGCGGCCGAGGATCGCCGGCGCGGCGACCTGGTGTTCTGGAAAGGCCACGTGGCCATCCTGCTGGACGCCGAGACCATCCTGCACGCCAACGCCCACCACATGGCCGTGGCGATCGAACCCCTGGCCGAGGCCATCGCCCGGATCGCGGCGGCGGGCAGCGGCGCGCCGACGGGGTGGCGGCGGCCTTGAATCCTTCTCCCCTTGCGGGAGAAGGTGGCCTCGCGAAGCGAGGTCGGATGAGGGGTCGATAGACCTGTCAGCCTGCCACCGAAACGAGGCGGTCGCCGTCAGCGCGACCCCTCATCCGTCGGCCTTCGGCCGCCACCTTCTCCCGCAAGGGGAGAAGGAAGAGGTGCTACTTCGGCCACTGGGCCAGCCAGTCGACGATCGACTGCGGGGTCATGTGGCGGGCGTCGGTCAGGGCGAAGAACGCGCCGTCATTGACCAGCTTGCCCTTGGCGTCGACCACCAGGAAGCTGGGCACGCCCTTCAGCTTGTCGACGCCGTAGCGGGCCGGGATCTGCATGTTCTTGTCGTAGCGGCCGACGTTGACGGTCACGACCTCGTAGTGCTTGTCGACCCACGGCTTGACGTCGGGCTGCTCGATCACCCCGGCGAAGATCCGGCAGTCGGCGCACCAGTTGCCGCCGAAATCGATCAGGGTCAGCTTGTGGGCCTTCCTGGCGCGCTTCAGCGCGGCGGCCACGTCGGCCTCGGCGTCGGCCTTCTCGTCATAGGGATAGGGCGGGGTCGGCAGGTCGGCCAGCGACTTCAGCGCCACCTTCGGGGCCTTGGCGGCCAGGGCCGACACCGGGGCGGCGATCATCAGCGTGGCGAGAGCGGCGGCCAGGAGGCGAGGCGTCATGTTCGAACGGTTCCGGTGAAACGGTACGGTTCGATAGTCTACTCACGGAATAGGGAAACCGCGCAACCAGCTTTGCTAGGGGGCCGACCCGATTGCCTAAAGCCACGGCAAACAAAAAGGCCGTGGGCGAACCCACGGCCTTTGGATGCTTGTCGCGAAGGCCGCTGGCCTAGTGCGCGGCGGCGGCCGGGGCCGGAGCCGGGGCCGCCGGAGCGGCGGTCGCGGCGGGAGCGCCGGCGGCCGGAGCGGCGTCAGCGGCGGCGGGGGCCGCGCCGGCCGGCTTCGGGGCCGGCACCGGCAGCTTGGAGCCCAGGCTGTGGAGGTAGGCGATGACCGCGATGCGGTCTTCCTGCTTCTTCAGGCCGACGAAGGTCATCTTGGTGCCCGAGACGTACTTGCCCGGAGCCTTCAGGAACTGGTCGATATGGTCGTAGTCCCAGACCGGCTGCTTGCCGCCGAACTCGGTCATGGCCGCCGAATAGGCGAAGCCGCCGTGCGAGCCGGGCTTGCGGCCCAGCACGTCCCACAGGTCCGGACCGGTGCCGTTGGGGCCGCCGCTTTCGAAGCTGTGGCACGAGGCGCACTTGGCGGTGACCGCCTTGCCGGCCTCGATATTGGCCGGAACCAGCAGGACGCTGCCCCAGTCGGGCGCGACCTCGGCGGCGGCCGCGCCGCCTTCGGCCTCTTCGGCCACCGCGATCTCATAGCCGGGCTTTTCGATTTCGTGCTTGGCGAAAACGATGTCCGAAGCTTCCTTGAGACCGAAAATGATCAGGCCCGTCATCAGGACGCCGCCAAAGATCTTGTTTAACGTCAGGTCGCTCATCTAAAGCCTTACCAGCCTCTTGGGGGCCGTCTGACGACAGGCCCGAATCCGCGCCCGGAGGTTCCCCCCGCGCGCTCCATGTTGCGCTCGCGTCTCTTACACGCTACCGCCCGAGGCGCAACCGGGCAGCAACGGTTTTGCCCTGTATCCGGCGCAACCCAAGACACTCGCATGAATCCGATCGTCCTCATTCCGGCCCGCATGGCGGCCACCCGCCTCCCGAACAAGCCGCTGGCCGACATCGCCGGCGTGGCGATGATCGTGCGGGTGCTGCGCCAGGCCCAGGCGGCGGGAATCGGTCCGGTGGCCGTGGCGGCTGGCGACATCGAGATCGTCGCCGCCGTCCAGAAGGCCGGCGGCCAGGCGGTGCTGACCGACCCCGGCCTGGCCTCGGGTTCAGACCGCATCCTGGCGGCGCTCGACGTGCTGGACCCCAAGGGCCGCCACGACGTGGTCATCAACCTGCAGGGCGACATGCCGTTCGTGCAGCCCTCGGTGCTGGCCGCCTGCGCCGACCTGCTGAGCGCTCACCCCGACTGCGACATCGCCACCGTCGTCGCCCCCGAGGCCTCGCCCGCCGACCGGAGCAACCCCGACGTGGTCAAGGCGGTGCTGGCCATGGAACAGGACGGCTTTTCCGGCCGCGCCCTCTATTTCACCCGCTCCACCCTCTATGGCGACGCGCCGATCTGGCGCCACATCGGCATCTACGGCTATCGCCGCGCCGCTTTGCTGGCCTTCAACGCCGCCCCGCCCTCGCCGCTGGAGAAGCGCGAGAAGCTGGAGCAACTGCGGGCCATGGAGCTGGGCCTGTCCCTGCGGGCCGCCGTCGCCGCCGAGGCCCCGATCTCCGTCGACAACCCTTCCGACCTCGAAGCGGCGCGCCAGTTCGCCAAGACCCTGGGCGCCGGGAAACAAGCATGAGCATCCTCAAGAAGATCGCCTTCCAGGGCGAACCCGGCGCCAACAGCCATGAGGCCTGCCGCACCTATTTTCCCGACTACGAGGCCGTGCCCTGCGCGACCTTCGAGGAGGCCTTCGAGGCCATCAAGACCGGGGCCTGCCAGCTGGGCATGATCCCGATCGAGAACTCGATCGCCGGCCGCGTGGCCGACGTCCACCACCTGCTGCCGGCCTCGGGCCTGAAGATCATCGGCGAGCGCTTCAAGCCGATCCGCTTCCAGCTGATGGCCAACAAAGGCGTGACGCTGGAGACGGTGAAGATCGCCTCGTCGATGCCGATCGCGCTCAGCCAGTGCCGCCAAAGCCTCAAGAAGCTGGGCCTGGCCCACGAGAGCGCCGGCGACACGGCCGGGGCCGCCAAGGCCCTGGCCCTGAAGCCCGACCCGACCCGCGCCGCCGTGGCCCCGGCCCTGGCCGCCGAGATCTACGGCCTGGACATCCTGGCCCGCGACATCGAGGACGCGCGCAACAACACCACGCGCTTCCTGGTGATGACCGCCGACAAGGCCCCCGAGGCCCCGGCCTTCACCCACCGCTGCGTGACCAGCTTCGTGTTCAAGGTCCGCAACCTGCCGGCCGCCCTCTACAAGGCGCTGGGCGGCTTCGCGACCAACGGCGTCAACATGACCAAGCTGGAAAGCTACATGGAGGGCGGGGCCTTCACGGCGACCTTCTTCTACGCCGAGGTCGACGGCCGCCCCGAGGACCGCAGCCTGGCCCTGGCCTTCGACGAGCTGAAGTTCTTCTCGGAGAAGTTCGAGATTTTGGGGGTGTATCCGGCGGATCCGTTCCGGGACCGGGTGTGATAGGTCGGACTTGACTGGGGACAGGCGCATGCGCCTGTCCCCGACCGACACCTGCCGTCACGGCAAGCTTCGCTATTTGACCGAACGGCGCCTAACCTGCCCCAAATGATCCTGGGGAGGACAATCATGAACACTCTGACCGCGCCGGTGATGGCGCTCGTGGCCTGGTCGCTGGCCGTCTGGCTGTGGATGTACGTCCAGCGGCTGCCGGCGATGAGCAAGGCGGGGCTCAAGCCGCAGGACGCGGCGTTTCCGGGCAGCCTGAACGGCTTGCCGGCCGGGGCCCGCCAGGCGGCCGACAACTACAACCACCTGATGGAGCAGCCGACCATCTTCTACGCCGCGGCCCTGGCCATCCAGGTCGGCGGTCACGCCGACGGCTGGGCCATGCACCTGGCCTGGGCCTATGTGATCCTGCGCGTGCTGCACAGCCTGGTGCAGGCGAGCGTCAATATCGTGCTGCTGCGGTTCGCGCTGTTCTCGCTGGCGACCTTCACTTTGGCGGTGATGGTGGCGCGGGAGCTGGTGGTGCTGTTCGGGTAGGGCGGAACACAAGGTCCTCCCCCTGTGGGGGAGGCGGCCCGAATGGGCCGGAGGGGGGAGTGATCCCACCTCACCGACTATCCCCCCACCGATCACTTCGCGATCGCCTCCCCCACAGGGGGAGGGCCTTTGAAGGCTAAGCCTCTTCCGCCCAGGCCTTGATCAACTGATGGGCGATGGCCAGCGGCGGGGGGGCGAAGAAGCCTTCCAGCTCGCCCTTGATCAAGGCCTTGGCCTCGTCCTTGGTGAACCACTTCACCGCTTCCAGCTCGGTCTGGTCGGGGGCGGCCTCGTCGCTGTCGACGTCGGCCACCAGGCCCATCATCAGCGACGAGGGCCACGGCCAGGGCTGGCTGGAGTGGTAGCGGACGGCGGTGGCGGTCAGGCCGGCCTCCTCCATCAGTTCCCGGGCGCAGGCCTCCTCGATGGTCTCGCCGGGCTCGACGAAGCCGGCCAGGGCCGAATACATGCCGGGCGGCCACGCCGCCTGGCGGCCCAGCAGGCACTTGCCGTCGTGCAGGGCCAGCATGATCGCCACCGGGTCGGTGCGCGGGAAGTGCTCGGTCTTGCACGACGCGCACTGGCGCTTCCAGCCGCCGTCGGTGACGTGGGTCTCCTGGCCGCAGTTGCTGCACCACCGGTGCTTGCGCCGCCATTCGAACATCGACTTGGCGGTGGCCAGGATGCCGGCGTCGGGCGGCGGCAGGGTCGGGGCGATGGAGCGCAGCTCCTCGAACCGGCCCAGGCCCTGCAACGGCCCCTCGGCGGGGTCGGGGCCGCCTTCCAGGTCGACGGCGAACACCGCGATGTCCTTCCACAGCCCCAGGAACAGCAGCCGCTCGGGCGTGGCGGCCAGGTCCTTGGCCATGTCGGCGCGCAGATAGGCGATCTGGACGCCGCCCTTGGCTTCCAGCGACTTGCCGTCGGCGCCCTTGTCCGCCGGGGGCGGCGCGTCCTCGACCAGGGGCTTGCCGTTCCAGATGGCCACGGCCAGCGACTGCGGGTCGGCGGCCTTCTCGGCCAGCCACGACTCGTCGCCGCGCCGTTCGCCGGCGCGGTCCAGCGGGTTGCCGGCGAAGGTGTTGGTGATGATCGAAAGAGCCATGACGCTTCTCTAGACCAGCCGCGAACGGACGTCACGACGCCGCACGCCCGCATCTCGATCTTGCATTGGCGCGCGTGAGTCGCGATATAGGCCTTGGAGATCGGTGACGGGCGGAGTCCTCGCCAATCTGGTCAGGGCCGAGAGGCAGCAGCCACAACGAGTTTCGCTCCGGGTCGTCTGCCGGTCTCCACCTTCCCCAAATCTTCCCATGAAAACCGACAGCATCTGGCCCGCGAGCGCGGACCGAGCCTTTTGCTGGCCGCTCCGGCGCTCTACAGTCACCCCATGGCCGACCACGACGACCTCACGACCGATTCCGCGCCGCCGTGGGATGAGCCTCCCGAGGCCGAGCACGAGCGCGACGAGAACACCGCCGACATCTTCGGGGGCGCGCCCGCCGCCGCCCCGGTCGCGGCGCCCGCCGTCGTGCCGATGACGTCCCAGGCGTCCGACCCCGACGCCGCCTACACCGTGCTGGCCCGCAAGTACCGGCCGCGCACCTTCGAGGACCTGATCGGCCAGGAGGCCATGGTCCGCACCCTGGCCAACGCCTTCTCCACCGGCCGCATCGCCCACGCCTTCATGCTGACCGGCGTCCGGGGCGTGGGCAAGACCACCACCGCCCGCCTGCTGGCCCGGGCCCTGAACTACGAGACCGACACCGTCCACCAGCCGTCGGTCGACCTGACCGTCGAGGGCCGACACTGCAAGGCGATCATCGAAGGCCGGCACATGGACGTGCTGGAGCTGGACGCCGCCAGCCGCACCAAGGTCGACGAGATGCGCGAGCTGCTGGACGGGGTGCGCTACGCCCCGGTCGAGGCGCGCTACAAGGTCTACATCATCGACGAAGTGCACATGCTGTCGACGGCGGCGTTCAACGCCCTGCTGAAGACGCTGGAAGAGCCGCCGCCGCACGCCAAGTTCATCTTCGCCACCACCGAGATCCGCAAGGTGCCGGTGACCATCCTGTCGCGCACCCAGCGCTTCGACCTGCGCCGGGTCGAGCCCGACGTGCTGGTCAAGCACTTCGGCCGGATCGCCGCCAACGAAGGCGCCAAGGTCGAGGAAGACGGCCTGGCCCTGATCGCCCGCGCCGCCGAGGGCTCGGTGCGCGACGGCCTGTCGCTGCTGGACCAGGCCATCGTCCAGGGCGAGCGCGGCGCGGCGGTCACCGCCGCCGTGGTCCGCGACATGCTGGGCCTGGCCGACCGCGGCCAGACCATCGCCCTGTTCGAGAACGTGATGAGCGGCAAGCCCGGCGATTCGCTGGCCGGCTTCCGCGCCCTGTGGGGCTTCGGGGCCGACCCGGCGGTGGTCATGCTCGACCTGCTGGACCACTGCCACGGCGCCTCGGTGGCCAAGGCCCTGGGCCCCGACGCCCTGACCCTGCCCAAGGAACAGGCCGCGCGGCTGACCGCGATCGGAGCCCAGACCTCGGCCGGGACCCTGTCGCGGCTGTGGCAGATGCTGCTCAAGGCCCATGACGAGGTGCGCCGCGCGCCCGACGCCATGGCCGCCGCCGAGATGGCGCTGATCCGCCTGTGTTACGCGGCCGACCTGCCGGGTCCGGAAGAGGCGCTGAAGGCCCTGCGCGACGGCGCCCCGCCAAATGGCCTGGGGGGTGGTGGTCCGGGCGGCGGTGGCGGCGGTTCGATGGGCGGCGGCGCCCAGGGCGGAGCCGTCAACGCCCAGGCCCGGGTGATGGCGGCGCCGGCAGCCCAGGCGGCGCCCACCCTCGCCTCGTTCGAGGACGTGGTGCGACTGATCGCCGAGAAGCGCGACATCGGCCTGCGCCTGGACGTCGAGCAATATGTCCGCCCGATCAGCTTCCGGCCTGGGGCGATCACCTACGAGGCCGCGCCCGGCGCGCCCGGCAACCTGGCCGGCCGACTGGTGCGGGCCCTCAAGGAATGGACCGGCCAGCCCTGGCTGGTGGCGGCCGAGGGCGGCGGCGGGGCCGAGAGCCTGCTTGAGCGCCAGAAGCGCGAGGAACGCGAAGAGCTGGCGTCGATCAGAGCCGACCCCTTCGTCGCCTCGGTGCTGGACGCCTTCCCCGGAGCCGAGATCGTCGAGGTCCGCAAGATCCTGACGCCCGAGGCGCCGCCGATCGAGCCGGACGAACTGGAAGACTAAAGCCTGTCATCCCGGACGAGCGCGCAGCGCGAAGATCCGGGACCGACGCGTGAACGCCGGCGCTTCCGGCGGTCCCGGATCGTCCCTTCGGGCCGTCCGGGATGACAACCGAAGTGGAGCCAAGACCATGAAAGACCTCGGCGGCCTGATGAAGCAGGCCCAGGCCATGCAGCAGAAACTGGCCGACGCCCAGGCGAAGCTGGGCGAACTGACCATCGACGGCACGGCCGGCGGCGGCATGGTCACCGTCACCCTGCGCGGCTCGGGCGAACTGGCCAAGGTGGTGCTGGACGAGACCCTGGTCGAGCCGGGCGAGGGCGAGGTCATCGCCGACCTGATCGTCGCCGCCCACGCCGACGCCAAGCGCAAGCTGGACGCGGCCCAGGCCCAGATGATGCAGGAAGCCGCCGGCCCGATGGCGGGCCTGATGGGCGGCATGCCGGGGATGAAGTTCTAGGAAGACGATCCGGCGCCGTTCGCAGATCCGTCCTTTCATCCGGGAGCGAAACCTGTCGTCTTTCGACCAGGTCCCTGCTGGATGAGATCACGCCGATGATTGCCCTCCGATCGCCTATCAAGCGCTTCGTCGCCTTGTCCGTCCTCGCCCTGCTGGCGCCCGGCCTGGCGGTGGCCGCGCCGCTGCCGGCCGACCTGGCCGCCGCCGCCCACGCCTATGACCAAGCCCAGGTGAACGGCGACCGCGCGGCGCTGGAACGGCTGGTGGCCGACGACTACGTGCTGGTCAACGGCGCCGGCCAGGTCCAGGACAAGGCCCGGCTGATCGCCGACTATGTCGCGCCGGGCTTCAAGCTCGACCCCTTCACCATCGAGGCTCCGGTCGAGAAGGTCCTCGGCGACACCGCCCTGCTCGGCGGCCGGGTCGACATGACCGGCACGGACAGCGGCCAGCGCTTCGCCCTGACGGTGCGGTTCGTCGACACCTGGGCCAGGCGCGACGGCCAGTGGCGGGTGGTCTATTCGCAGGTCACCCGGGTCGCCAGGCCCTGACGGACCGCCGTGAGGATGGCGGGTCCGGCGCGGTCCAATTTTTCAGTGATCGCGACCGCAATCCTCTGTAGAGCGTAGACCATGGCTGCCTCCGCCGGACCCGAGATCGAGCGCCTCATCGCTCTGCTGTCCAAGCTGCCGGGGCTGGGCCCGCGCTCGGGCCGGCGCGCGGCGCTGGCCTTGCTGAAGAAGCGCGACACCCTGCTGGCCCCGCTGACCGCGGCCCTGGTCGACGCCCAGGCCAAGGTGCGCACCTGCGGGGTCTGCGGCTCGCTCGACACCTCCGACCCGTGCGCCATCTGCGCCGACCACGGCCGTGACCCGCGCCTGCTGTGCGTGGTCGAGGAGGTCGGCTCGCTGTGGGCCATGGAACGCGGCCAGTCGTTCAAGGGCCGCTACCACGTGCTGGGCGGCCTGCTGTCGGCGCTGGACGGGATCGGGCCCGAGGCGCTGCGGGTGGGCGAACTGCTGAGCCGGGCGACCGGTGGCGAGATCACCGAGGTGATCCTGGCCCTGCCGGCCACGGTCGACGGCCAGACCACGGCTCACTACCTGGCCGACCGCCTGGCGACGACCGGGGTGTCGGTGACCATGCTGGCGCGCGGCGTGCCGGTCGGCGGCGACCTCGACTGGCTGGACGACGGGACCATCGCCCAGGCCCTGCGGGCGCGGCGGCCGGCTTAACCCCCTCCGGCCCTCCGGGCCACCTCCCCCAGAGGGGAGGATCTGGTCAGCGCGATGCTCCCCCTCTGGGGGAGCTGTCGCGGAGCGACTGAGGGGGTTCTTCCAGAGCCCGACTCCCGCTAAGAACGGAGCATGAACTTCTCAGACCCGTTCCTGATCCTCGCCATCGTCTTCGCGCTGCTGGCCGTCGGCGCGGTGCTGTGGGCCCTGGCCAGCCAGCGCCGCGCGGCCGGCGCCGACGCCCGGGCCTGGGAGCTGAACGCCCGGCTGGTCCAGGCCGACGAGCGGGCCCGGCTGCTGGAGGACCAGGCCGTCACCCAGGGCGAACTGATCCGCGCCCAGGCCGCCCAGCAGGCGACCATGACCGCCAACACCGTGGCCGAGGCGCTGATCAAGCGCACCGAGGAGAACTTCAAGAGCCGCGAGCTGCTGTCCCAGGCCCGCCTCGAAGCCCAGTTGAAGCCGGTGGCCGAGACCCTGGCCAAGTTCGAGGCCCAGGTCACCGCCGTCGAGAAGGCCCGCGCCGAGGAGACCGGCGGCCTCAAGGCCCAGATCAACGCCCTGATGGAGGCCTCGGTCGCCACCCAGTTCGAGGCCCGCAAGCTGTCGGCCGCCCTGCGACGCGGGGCCGGCGTCCAGGGCCGCTGGGGCGAGCAGACCCTGCGCAACGTGCTGGAGGCCGCCGGCCTCAACAAGCGCTTCGATTTCGAGGAGCAGTTCAGCGTCGAGAGCGAAGAGGGCCGCCGCCGCCCGGACGTCAAGGTCAAGATGCCCGGCGGCGGGGTGTTCGTGATCGACGCCAAGTGCTCGCTCAACGCCTTCCTCGAGGCCCAGGAGGCCACCGAGGAGCACCTGCGCGAGGCCGCCTTCCTCCGCCACGCCGCCAGCGTCCGCGCCCACATGCAGGGGCTTTCCGCGAAAGCCTATTGGGACCAGTTCGCCAGCGAGGGCTCGCCCGACTTCGTGGCGATGTTCGTGCCCGGCGACGGCTTCCTGGCCGCCGCCCTGGACCGCCTGCCCGACCTGATGACCGAGGCCATGGACCGCCGGGTGCTGCTGGTCACCCCCACCACCCTGTTCGCCCTGTGCAAGGCGGTCGCCTACGGCTGGCGGGCCGAGGACCAGGCCAAGAACGCCGCCAACATCGTCGCCGTCGGTCGCGAGCTCTACAAGCGCATCGCGGTGATGGGGGCCCATGCCGGTTCGGTGGGCAAGGCCCTGGAGGCGGCGGTCGGCCGCTACAACCAGTTCGTCGGCTCGCTGGAAAGCCAGGTCCTGACCCAGGCCCGGCGCTTCGAGGACTTGTCGGTGGACCACGAGGGCAAGGAGATCGGCGAACTGACGCCGGTCGAGGGCGCGGTGCGGCCGCTGATCAAGCTGGCCGGCGAGGCCGCGCCGGAACCCTCGGTTGCCAGGCTGCAAGCTAAGCCATAGGCGGTCGGCGCCATTTTGGGAGTATTCCATGGACTATCGATACTTGGTGTTCCCGGGAGGCATCGGCATAGTTATTGCTGCTCTTTGTGTGCTGAGTAATCAACTTCAAGCGATCCACAGGACGCTGCTGAACATCGAGCACCATGTTCGACGAATTCCGATCGATCCTTCTGACCGCTAGATCCCCTGGACACTTGGCTTGGTGGAATGATTTCCGCGGACGTGTTCTAGAGCCCGCGACCACCCACGTTCGTCATCCCCCGACTTGTTCGGGGGACCCAAACTGAGTCTGACGTCATGTCCAAGGCTGCTTGGGTCCCCCGCATAAAGCGGGGGATGACGAAATTTTTGAGTTGAAGATGCGCTCGCGGATCTGGGTCAGCTAACTGTCCATAACTCTTAGTGGCTTTAGACTACGACACCCCCCGCGCCGATCCGTCGCCTTGACCCCAGGCCGCGCGGCCCTTACCTGACACCTATCATGGCTATCCGTCGCATCCTCACCGTCGATAACGCCGCCGACCTGGCGGTTCTCAAGCAAGTCTCCAAGGACGTGCCCGCCGTCGATGACGCCCTGCGCGCCCTGATGGATGACATGCTGGAGACCATGTACGACGCCCCGGGCATCGGCCTGGCCGCCGTCCAGGTGGGCGAGCTGGTCAATGTCATCGTCATGGACCTGGCCCGCGAGGGCGAGGAACCGGCCCCGCGCTACTTCGTCAATCCGAAGATCACCTGGTCGTCCGACGAGCTGTTCGCCTACGAGGAGGGCTGCCTGTCGGTGCCCGACTATTACGACGCGGTCGAGCGGCCCTCGAAGGTCAAGCTCAGCTATCTGAACTATCAGGGCGAAGCGGTGGAGGAAGAGGCCGAGGAGCTGTTCGCCGTCTGCATCCAGCACGAGATGGACCACCTGGCCGGCGTGCTGTTCATCGACCACCTGTCGCGCCTGCGCCGCGACCGCGCCATCAGCAAGGTCAAGAAGGCCCGGCGGGCGGCTTAGCCACTTCGATATCCCGTCATCCCGGGCCTTGTGCCCGGGCCCCCCGGTTCCGCTGACGGTGAAGCACTTTGGCGCGCAAGCGCGCCACCCCTCCGCACTTGCGACGGACAAAGGGGTCCCGGGCACAAGGCCCGGGATGACGGTGTTGAGGTGAGTGCGAGGTGTCGAACTCAAGAGTCCTCGGCGCCCCCCAACCCCAAAACGAAAAAGGCGGCGGACCCTTTCGGATCCGCCGCCCTTCGTGACGCCCGGAGGCGCCGTGCCTAGTTCAGCGTGCCGGTCTGCTGGGCCTGGCGCTGGGAGGCCAGGGCGATCAGACGGTCCCAGCCGGTCAGCGACACCAGGTGCGCGTAGATCTGGGCCAGGGCGCCGCTGGCTTGCAGCTCCTTGGTCTTTTCCGGCGACAGGGCGTTGAGCTTCTCTTCCGAGACGCCGAAATACTCGGCCACGGTCTGCGGCTCGCCCGGCTGACCGTTGGCGCCCTGCGGCGTGAAGATCGCCTTCTTCAGTTCGAAGAGGTCGTTGTCCTTCAGCAGCTGCACGAACGAGTCGGTGCGGCGGCGTTCGACTTCGAAATCGTCGCAGAACTTGATGCAGTTCTGGGTGTATTCGGTCGGCTCGCCCTTTTCGTCGAACAGCGGGGTGTCGCCGCCTTCGGCCAGCAGGCTGGAGCCGCGGTCGATGCAGACGATCAGACGGTCCTGCGCGTCGTCATTGGCCAGCACGAACGGATAGCGGCGGATATAGGCCGGGATGTAGGCGCCGATCTCGAAGGCGCCGTCGGCCTTGACGAACAGGTTCTCACCGGTGTTCAGGCCCATCACGGCCAGCGGCACGCGGTCTTCGCCGGCGAAGATGATCGGATAGGACAGCGACGACGGCGCGAACTCGGTGACCGCGAGCGGCACGGCGGTGCCGTTGACGGCGAAGCCGTACGGCTTGTCCTTGTGGACCAGGCCCAGCTTGGCGTGTTGCTCGCGGCTCAGCGGCTCCGGCGAGTTGTAGAACAGGACGTTGCCGGAGATCCCGCCGGCGGGTTGGGTCGTTTCCATGAACAGCTCGACAAAAGGCTAATGAACGGACGCCTATTGCGCTCAGGCGGCCTTTGAAAGGTCCGGCGCTTCTAGCCGATCCGGAGGGGCCCCGCAATCAACCCCTCCGCCCTGGCGTTATAGTCCCGCCTGGTTCGCCCTGCGCGGGAGTTCCGCCCGTTCAGAACTTCCAGGCCACGCCCGCCCGCACCGACCGGCCCGGCGACGGGGCGATGTCCTTGAGGAACGAGGCGTGCTCGCGGATCTCCTCGTTGGTCAGGTTGCGGCCGTCGATGAACAGCCGCAGCGGCGAATTCTCGATCGGCTTGAACGTCGCCTTCAGATTGACCACCGTATAGCCGTCGGTGGGCAGCTCGAAGGCGGCCACCCGGTCCTGCTCGGCGACCCGGCGGACCTCCAGGGTGGTCTCGACGCGCGGGATGTTCCAGACCACCGAACCGCCCAGCGACCACGGCGGGATGCGGGCCGGCACGCCGGCGTCGGTCTCGCCGTGCACCCAGTCGAAGGTGGTCTCCAGGCGGATCGACTGGGTCACCCCGCGCCAGGCGTCGTAGCCGGCCTCGAACTCGGCCCCGTGGAAATCTGCCTTGGTCTGGAAGTACTGGTAGACGGGCAGGTCGTCCTCGACCGCGCCGGTCGGGGCCTCCTCGATGAAGTTGCCGTACTTGGCGGCCCACAGGTGGCCCTCGGCGCGCAGGCGGTCGCCCTTCCAGCGGACGGTGGCCTCCAGCGAGGTGACGGTCTCGTTGTCGAGGGTGTTGTCGCCGACCTCGAAGCCGCCGGTGCCCGGGTGCGGACCGTTGGCGAACAGTTCGAACTCGGTCGGGGCCCGGCCGTTGCGCGACAGGGTCAGGGCGTAGAACAGCTGGTCGGAGGGCTTGAGGAACACGCCCAGCGAGGCCGAGACGTTGTCGAAGTCGCGCTTCTGGTCCGGGGTCTTCAGCGAACGGGTGTCGAAGCGCAGGCCGGCGTCGACGCCCCAGGTCCCGCGATCCAGGCGCTGCAGGGTGAAGATCCCGTACTCTTTGATGTCGGTCGAGGGCACGAAGGCCTCGTCGCCGATCGCCTCGAAGTGACGGTCCAGGGCCTGGAAGCCGATGGCCCCCTGGTGGCCGTCATGCTCGCGGTGGACCAGCTCGACGCGCCCTTCCGTGCCGTTCGACAGGAAGCGGGTGCCGACCTCGCCGTCCTCGACGCTGACCTCGGCGTGTTCGTAGTCGGCGTGACCGATCGAGACGCGGATCTTTTCGAACCACGGATTGTCCAGTTCCTGCTCGCCGCGCAGGTCGTAGCGGGTCTGTTGCAGGTGGATGGAGACCGGGCCCTCGGCGTTGGGGTCGATCGGGGCCAGGATCTGCTCGTAGGGCACGCCGTAGGTGGTGTCGGTGCGCTTGACCGACACGCCGAAGAAGCCACGGTCGTGGACGTAGGAGACGCCGGCCCCGTAGGCGTCGACCTCGACGTCGGTGTTCTTGACGGTCTTGTCGGGATCGACGGTCAGGCCGTCGCGGGCCGCCAGCCGGGCCGAGACCGGGGCGACGGGCACGGCGTAGTCGTCGGTGCGGCGGCTGGACAGGTCGGCGGCGAACACGAACGGGCCCTTCCCGGCCTTGATCGCGGTCGAATAGGCGTAGCCGTCGTCGACCGACGAGGCCGAGGCCGACAGCCGGCCTTCGAAGCCGTTGGCGGCCGGCGTCGACGGCACGCGCTCGTCGATCATGTTGACCACCCCGCCGATGCCCGAGCCGCCGTAGGCCAGGGTCGAGGGGCCACGCAGCACCTCGATGCGCGAGGCCTCGCCCGGGTCGCTGGCCACCGCGTGGTCGGGCGACAGGGCGCTGGCGTCCACCTGGCCGACGCCGTTCTGCAGCACCATCACCCGGGGGCCCGACAGGCCGCGGATCACCGGCCGCGAGGCGCCGGGGCCGTAGAAGGTGGAGCGCAGGCCCGGCAGGCCGTTGAGCATGTCGCCGATGCCGGCCGCCGGGGCGACGTCCAGCTGGTCGCGGGTGACGACGTTGACGCTGCTGGTCACGGTGTCCAGCGACACGGCGTAGGGGGCGGCGGTGACCACCACCCGATCGACGGCGTCCGGTCCCGCGCCCGCATCGGGGACAGCGTCGGCCGGCGCGGCGGGCGCCTCGGCGGCATAGGCCAGGGGCGCGACGAAGGCGGCTACCAGCAAGCTCGCGGCGGAGAGAAGGACGCGACGGGACATGGGCGAGATCCAATAAGCTTGGCCGAGGGAGCGGCCGCGAAGAAGTGTTATGAAATAACATATCTATCCGTCAAGGCGCTTCATGCCTTGACGCGGTCGATCGTCGCCGTTCTGTGAGCGGATGACCGGATGGAGACCGCCCGTGACCCGAAACGCCCTGCTCGCCATCACTTTCGCCGGCCTGCTGGTCGCCGGGTGCGCGCCGATCCGCGACGCCTTCTCCCCGCCGGCCGCCGCCCCGGCCCAGACGGCGAGTTCGGCCAGCTGGACCGCGCCGCCCAAGGGGTATCTGGGGTCCGACCCGGGCCTCGACGGCGCGGCGATCCTCGGCCCGCCGCCGACCCCGGACTCGCCCCGCGGCAAGGCCGACCGGGAAACCTTCAACGAAACCCGCAAGCTGGCCGGCACGCCGACCTGGGACAAGGCGATCGCCGACGCCGATCTGTCGGGCAAGGAGGGCTTCAAGAGCTTCTCCTGCGCCGCCGGCGCGACGATCAGCCCGGAAGCCACGCCGACCCTGACCCGCATGCTGCTACGGATGACCGACGACGCGGCGACGCTCTACAAGCCGGCCAAGGCGGCGTTCCAGCGTCCGCGTCCGCCGGTGGGCAACACCAAGCCGATCTGCGTGCCGCGCGAGGACTGGATCGAGACCGATGGGTCCTATCCGTCCGGCCACGGCCTGATCGGCTGGTCGTGGGCCCTGGTGATCTCCGAGGTCGCGCCGTGGAACGCCAGCGCCGTGCTGGCGCGCGGGCGCGAGTTCGGCGACAGCCGGATCATCTGCGGCGTGCATTTCCAGAGCGACATCGAGGCCGGCCGTTACCTGGGCTCGGCGATGGTGTCGAAGCTGCACCAGAACGTCGCGTTCGAGGCCGACCTGGCGACGGCCAAGGCCGAGATGGCGGCGTCGCGGGCGAACGGAGCGCCGGCGGGGTGCGGCGGCTGACTTGCCCCTGCGAACCCTCTCCCGCTGGGAGAGGGTGAACCTTCCCCCTAAACCGGCCGCCCCGTCGCCAGCGCGCCATACAGCTCCGGCCGGCGGTCGCGGAAGAAGCCCCAGGCCGCGCGGTGGGTCCGCAGGAAATCCAGGTCGAAGGTCGAGGCCACGATCCCCTCGTCGGCCCGGCCGAGCTCCGACACCAGGTCGCCGCGATGGTCGGCGATGAAGCTGGAGCCGTAGAAGCTCTGGCCGCCGTTCGGATAGCCGTCCCACGGCTCGAAGCCGATGCGGTTGGCGCCGACCACCGGGATGACGTTGCTGACCGCGTGGCCCTGCATGGCCCGCTGCCAAGGCAGGGTGGTGTTGAGGGTCGGGTCGTGCGGCTCGCTGCCGATGGCGGTGGGGTAGAACAGGCACTCGGCCCCCGCCAACGCCATGGCGCGGGCGGCCTCCGGGTACCACTGGTCCCAGCAGATGCCGACGCCCAGGCGGCCGAAGCGGGTGTCCCAGACCTTGAAGCCGGTGTCGCCCGGCCGGAAGTAGTACTTCTCCTGGTAGCCGGGACCGTCGGGGATGTGGCTCTTGCGATAGACGCCCAGCAGGCTCCCGTCGGCGTCGGCCATCACCAGGCTGTTGAAATAGTGTGGGCCTTCGCGCTCGAAGATCGAGATCGGGATGACCACGCCCAGCTCGCCGGCCAGGGGGGCGATGGCCTTGACCACCGGATGCTCGCGCCACGGATGGGCCTGGGCGAACCAGCGCTCCTCCTGCGTGACGCAGAAATAGGGGCCCTGGAACAGCTCGGACGGCAGGATCACCTGCGCGCCGCCGGCGGCGGCCTCGCGGATGAAGGCTTCCGTCTTCCTGATGTTGGCCGCCAGGTCCATGCCGTAGGACGTCTGGATGGCGGCGACGCTGAGCGTGCGGGTCATTCGCCGGGCTCCTGCTGGCTGATGCAGTGGAACGAACCGCCGCCGGTCAGGATCGCGGTCGACGGCAGGCCGATCACCTCGCGCTCGGGGAACAGGCCGCTGATCACCTCGACGGCGAAGGCCCCCGATTCCTCGGCGTAGATCGGCACGATCACCGCCTCGTTGGCGATCAGGAAGTTCATGTGCGAGGCCGGGATGATCTCGCCGTCCTCGTCCAGGATGCGGCCCGGCGAGGGAATGCGCATCACCTGCAGGGGCGAGCCGCGGCTGTCGGTCATCGCCGCCAGCGTCCTGGCGGTTTCCGCATAGACCTCGGCGTTGGGGTCGTCGGCCCCGAAGGCCATCGGACAGGCCACCACGCCCGGCGCGACGAAGCGGGCCAGGTTGTCGACGTGGCCGTCGGTGTGGTCGTTCAGCAGGCCGTCGCCCAGCCACAGCACCTTCCGGGCTCCCAGCGCGGCGGCGAGGGCGGCGGTGGCCTTGGCCTCGTCGAAGTCGCCGTTGCGGTTGGGGTTCAGCAGGCACTGGCGGGTGGTCAGGATGGTGCCCGAGCCGTCGTGGTCCAGGGCCCCGCCCTCGAGGACGAAGCCGTTGCGGGCCAGCGGCGCGCCCGAGGCGGCGGCGATCTGCTCGGCGACGATGTCGTCGCCCTCCATCTGGTACTTGCCGCCCCAGCCGTTGAACTGGAAGCCGGCCGCGACGGCCCCGTCGGCGGTCTCGATGAAGATCGGGCCGGTGTCGCGCAGCCAGATGTCGCCGAACTGGCCACGGACGATCTCGACGTCCGTGTCGCCCAGCAGGGCCAAGGCGGCGGCCTCGGCCTCGTCGCCGACCACCATCAGCCGCACGCGCTCGCCGCCGGGACCGGCCAGGGCGCGGGCCAGAGCGGCGACCTCGGCCTGGGCCTGGTCGAGGTCTTCCCGCCACAGCTCGGCGTGGCTGGGGAAGCCCACCCACATGGCGCGGTGCGGAGCCCACTCGGCGGGAACGGTCGAAATCATGAACGGAACCTGGATCAAGGAGGGAGGCGCAAATGGGCCGAGATGGCCCTCGGGTCAAGCCGCCCTTCTAGCAAACTGGTGCGACAAAAGAAAAAGGGCGATCCGTTTCCGGACCGCCCTTCCTTGGGTTCAGTCTGACCAGACGATCAGAACTGGTACTTCACGCCGACTTTGATCTGCCAGAGCGACGACTGGTAGATGCCGAACGGACGCGGCGCCTGGTTGCCGTTCTTGGTCCCGGCGGCCGGGTTCTGGCCAACGGCGGTGTTCAGGTTGGAGTAGGTGTAGGCGGTCTGGCCGGCGCAGCTGCCGCCCACGCCCGCGCAGGTGATGTCGACCAGCGAGACGCCACGGTAGAAGTCGTACTGCTCGAGCACGCCCCACTTGTTGTTCAGCATGTTGCCGAAGTTCTCGATGTCGATGTAGCCGAGCAGCTTGGCGCCCTTCGGCACGAAGGCCGGGAACTCCTGGCTGAAGTGCAGGTCGACCGTGGTGACGTTGTTGCCGCGGAAGCCGTTACGCGGCGCGATTTCGCCGGCATATTTGATCAGGCCGGTGCTGTGCAGCATGTCGTTGAACGCCGCGACGTTGAAGGTCCCCGCGTAGTTCACCCGCGTGTCGCTGGTGGCCGTCACGTTGCCGCTGCTGTCGGCCTTAGGCACGTAGAGCAGTTGGTTCGAGGTCGCCTGGCGACCGCTGTAGGTCGAGACGTAGTTGCCGAACTCGACGTCCGGACGGCTCGTGGAGCTGTTGGCGAACGTGTAGCTGAACGGCAGGCCCGAACGACGCTGGGCGTACATGGTCAGGCTGGTCTTGTTGTCGCCGAAGAACTTGCGCTCATAGCTGGCGTTCAACGAGAACTTGTTGCGGACCTCGTAGTCGGACGTGGCCGGACGCGGGTTCTGATGGTCCGACGACGCGAAGCGCGTGTAGCTCGAGTCGGCGATCGAGCTGGTCATCGGGTTGGCGTCGGTGGCCTTGGTGTAGGTGTACGAAGTCTTGAACGACAGGCCGTCCAGGACGCCGTCGCGCCAGTCCTTGCCCAGCGAGATGGCCGCCGAGTCGCTCTTGCCGCCGTCGTCGAGGTTGGTCAGCAACATGTCGAACACGTTGGCGCCGATAGTGCCCGTGGTCGTGCGGCCGTAGACCGGACGACCGTCCGGAGCCACGCCGATCTGCTGAGCGCGCAGGTCCTTCCAGTACAGGGAGTCCTGGTTCTTGGCGTGGACGTAGTCGCCCTGGACGCGCCAGTCGTCGCCGATGCCGAAGCGGCTCAGGTCGAAGTTGTAGCCGGCCGACACGGTGGTCTTCCAGACGCTGGCGATCTTCAGCGCCGGATCCAGGGCGTTGGTGTTGCCGTTGCCGGGGGTCAGGGTACAGCCGGCCGGGACGGCGCCCAGGCTGGTCAGGGTGTAGGGACCGGCCGGGCAGACGGCGTTGACCTGACGGACGCCGTCGTTGCCGAACGGGTTCGAGGTCCAGACGTTCAGGCCCTGGCTCGAGAAGCGGCCGAAGCCGACGGCCAGGTCGAAGCGCTCGGTCGGGGTCCAACGGGCGTAGACGCGCGGCAGGACGATACCCTTGCCGTCGAGGTTGGCCTGGTTGGAGAAGCTGTTGCGCGACACGAAGGTCGTGTTGAGGATCGGCTTGTCGTTCTGGACGAACCAGTCGTAGCGGGCGCCGACCAGGATGCTCAGGTCGTCGGTCGCCTGGAAGGTGTCTTCGGCGTAGAGCGTGTTGATCCAGAACTCCGACTTGGCGGCGTTGCCGGCGGCGGTGCCGGCCGTGGCGGGCACGGTGCCGCCCGTCGGGCTGACCGCGCCGACCAGGGCCACGGTGTCAGCGCGGCCAGCCAGGAAGTTGGCGTAGCTGCTGAAGGCGTAGGTCGGCAGGTAGTTGCGGCCGAAGATGTTGGTGATGTCGTTGCGCTCGTTGCGGAAACCGACCAGGAACTCGTGGGCGTCCCAGGTGTAGCGCGCGCGCGCTTCGACGGTGTCGACGAAGACGTTCAGGTAGTTGGGCTGGCTGTTCAGCTCGGTGCCGAAGCGGATCGAGGCGTTGCCCGCGCCGGCCTGGACGCCGGCCAGGTCGTTCACGTTCACCGTCACCTGGCCGACATTGCCGCCCGGGGTGGTGCGGACGGTGTCGGTTTCCTTGCGGCCGACGCGCAGTTCGGTCGTGAAGGCGTCGGTCCAGCGCGAGTTCAGCTGGACGGTGTAGTTCGTCAGGTGCTCGTCCTTGACGTACTGGCTGGTGGTCAGGCCGATACGCGGCGCGCCGTTGCCGGCCGAGGTCGAGGTCGAGGTGCTGTCGCCGCTGGCGAACAGGTCGCTGGTCGAACCGTTGAACGACGAGCTCTTGGTGTCTTGCAGGGTGACCTGCAGGCGCTGGCTGTCGGTGATGTTCCAGTCGAACTTGGCCAGCAGCTTCTTGTCGCTGATCGGCGGGGTGCTGCGCACCCAGTTGCCCGGATCGTAGCCGTACTTGGTCTTGGTGGCGGCCTGGAAGGTGTCGATAGCGCCTTGGGTGATGCGGCCGATCGTCGTGCCGCGGCCCGAGTCGATCGGGCCTTCGTCGATGAAGAAGTTCCCTTCGTACTTTTCGTACGACAGGAAGAAGAACGCCTTGTCCTTGATGATCGGGCCGCCCAGCGTGGCGCCCCAGGTCTTTTCGGAGAAGTCGCCGGCGACCTTCTGCTCGACGCGGTCGCCGCGGGTCGGGCTGGTCGTGCGCGTGTCGTAGTAGGTGTAGGAATCGCCGCGCATGTCCTGGTTGGTCTTTTCGCCAAACAGGGTGCCGTGGAACTCGTTGGTGCCCGACTTGGTGACGGCGTTGATCGAGCCACCCAGGAAGCCGTTGTTCACAACGCTGTAGGGGGCGATCGAGACCTGCACCGCGCCGACGGCGTCGATCGAGATCGGCGAGCGCTGGGTCGGGTAGCCGTTGTTGTTCAGGCCGAAGTCGTCGTTCTGGCGGTTGCCGTCGACGGTCAGCTGGTTGAAGCGGGTGTTGGTGCCCGCGAACGACAGGGCGTCCTGGTTGGTCGGGTCGATGGTCGCGAACGGGTCGAGACGGGCGACGTCCTTCAGGTCACGGCTGATCGACGGCAGCGACTGCACGTCGGCGCCGGTGAAGTTGGTGCCCGGACCTTGGGTGTTGCCCGCCGACGAGGCGGCGGTGACCGTAACGGCCTCGACCGAACCGACCGCGAACAGGGTCAGGTTGATGTCGGCGGGGTCGCCCACGCCCAGGGCCGGCAGGGTGACGGACTGGCCGTCATAGTTGGGGGCCGCGACCTTGATCGAGTACGGACCGCCGACGCGCAGGCCGCGCGCCGAGAAGAAGCCGTTTTCGCTGCTCACGGTGTTGAGGCTGGCGCCGGTCGGTACGTGGACGATGGTCACGGTGGCGTTGGCCACGCTCGCGCCGCTTTCGTCCTTCACCACGCCACGGATGGCGCCGGTGGTTTCCTGAGCGTGGACGGCGCTGGCCGCCGCGAGCGCCAGAACGGCAAGCGCAGACCCGCTAGCGAGCCTTTTCATCGAAATCATATTAGCCCCTCTTTTTTTGGCACGGCGCGCGGCGAAGCGCGTCATCAAGCCCCATCTTGAGCAGGCTCTTTACCGGCCTATTTAGAAGGTTTGGTGACGGAATAGCCACGATCGCCGATAAACCCTGCGTAGACGGCGCCATTGCAACACATTTAGTCAGCGTCCTCTTACTTATGCGGGAGAAATTAGCGTGGCCCTTGACGAAATGGCGCGATCGGACTCGGCGCGCGCCTGGCGGCTGACGCTGATTCTGGTGGGCGCTCTGACGCTTTTCCGGGTGCTGGCGCTGTTCCTGACACCGCTGGAACTGTACCCGGACGAAGCCCAGTACTGGCTGTGGTCGCGCCACCTGGATTTCGGCTATTTCTCCAAGCCGCCGATGATCGCCTGGCTGATCTGGGCGACCACCCACATCGGCGGCGACGCCGAGGCCTGGCTGCGGATCAGTTCGCCCCTGCTCAACGCGGGCACGGCCCTGGCGATCTCGCGCATCGCCCTGCGGCTCTATGGCGACCAACGCGGGGGAACCTGGGTCGGACTGGCGGCCGCGGCGACCTTCAGTCTGATGCCGGGCATCCAGCTGTCGTCGGTGCTGATCACCACCGACACCCCGCTGCTGTTCTTCCTGGCCCTGACGGTCTGGGCCTGCGTGGCCCTGCCCGCCGCCTCGCCCCGCGCCCGCGTCTGGGTGGCGGCCGGCATGGGCGCGGCGCTGGGCCTAGCCTTCCTCAGCAAGTACGCGGCGATCTACGCCCTGGCCAGCCTGGGGGCCCACCTGTTCCTGTCGCGCCAGGCCCGGCGGGCCTGGACCCCAGCCATGGCGGTCGCCTTCTTCGCCGTGCTGTTCCTGGTCTTCGCGCCGAACATGCTGTGGAACATCGAGCACCACTTTTCGACGCTGGAGCACACCGCCGCCAACGCCAACTGGAAGTCGGGCAAGCTGTTCAACCCGCTGGAGCTGGTCCAGTTCGTGGGCTCGCAGTTCGGGGTGTTCGGGCCCGTGCCGTTCGCCGTGCTGGCGGTCGGCGGCCTGCTGCTGGCGGCGCGCAGACGGTTGGCGCCGGCCGACGTGACGCTGCTGTGCTTCGCCCTGCCGCCGCTGGTCACCGTGGCGGCCCAGGCCTTCGTGTCGCGCGCCAACGCCAACTGGGCCGGCGCGTCCTACGTGGCCGGCTCGGTGCTGGTGGCCGCCTGGCTGCTGCGCTGGGAAGCCCGCCGCTGGCTGGTCGGCGGCCTGGCCCTGCAGGCCGTGCTGGCGGCGGCGTTCCTGACCTGGGTGATCAATCCGCGCACCGCCGAGGCCATGGGCATGGCCAACAGCTTCAAGCGGGCCCGCGGCTGGGACCAGACCGTCCAGGCGATCATCGCCCGGGCCAAGGAGGAGAAGGCCGGCCAGGGCCTGACCGCCGTGGCCGTGGACGACCGCTTCCTGTTCAACGTCGCCGCCTATTACGGTCGCGACTATTTCGGCACGTCCAAGGCCCCGCCGCTGCGGATGTGGGTCCACGAGATCGCCGCCCGCAACCAGGCCGAGGCCGAGGCCCCGATGACCGAGCCCCTGGGCCGGCGGGCCTTGATCGCCAGCCTGGAAGGGACCTATCGCGGCAAGATCCAGCAGGATTTCGCGGCGACCTCCGACCTGCAGATCGTCAGTGTACGTCTGGACAGGAAGCGCTCGCGGCGCACCGACCTGTTCATCGCCCAGGGCTTCGCGCCGGTGCCGCGCGATCCGGTGACCGGGCTGCCGCCGGACACGCCGTGGAAGGCTGGGAAGTAGAAGGAGTTCTTCCCTCCCCGCTCTGGGGAGGGGGGGACAAGCGAAGCTGGTGGGTGGGGTCGCCACCGCACGGCGCCCCACCCGACCCCTTCGGGGCCACCCTCCCCGCAAGGGGGAGGGACAGCCCTTAGGCTAAACCCCCACCTCGAACGCCGCCTCGGTCTTGGCCTTCACCTCGTCGACGCTCACCCCCGGGGCCAGCTCGATCAGCCTGACCGGCGTCTTGCCGCGGTTGATCTCGAAGACGCCCAGTTCGGTGATCAGCAGGTCGACCACGCCCGCGCCGGTCAGCGGCAGCGAACAGCGGTGCAGCAGCTTGGGCGCGCCGGACTTCT
>NZ_AKKF01000144.1 GCF_000281955.1 Caulobacter sp. AP07
CGGCTGTCTATCCGCAGGCCGCGATCAAGGCGGGCGTCTACGGCGGCCTGGGCGTGGTGAGCTGCACGATCGGCGCCCGAGGCGACCTGACCGATTGCGAGGTGGCGCGCGAAGAGCCGGCCGCCCTGGACTTCGGCGCGGCGGCCATGGAGGCCGCCAAGCTGATGACGATGAACCCCTGGAGCACCGAGGGCGAGCCGATGGACGGCCTGAAGATCACCCTGCCCATCCGCTTCACCTGGCAGGAGACCGCGACCGACGCCGCCCCCGCCGCGCCGTCCGCCAGGCCCTAGCCGAACCGCGCGTTGAGGTCCGGCAGGCCGGTGGCGGCGGTCGCGTAGCCGTTGGTGTCGCCGTCCACGAGATAGGTCTTGGTCGCGGCCAGCATCACGCCATAGGCGGCGCGGAACGGGCCGGTGGCCGAGCTCAGGCGACGCACGCCCAGTTCGCCCAGGCGCTGGGCGGACGGCATGCCCGGCCGGCCCATGGCGTTGAGCGGCAGGGTGATCCCGGCGGCCAGCGTCGAGAGCAGGTCCTCCTCGATCGGCAGGGGCACGAAGATTCCGCTGGCCCCGGCCTCGGCGTAGAGCGCCGCTCGGCGCAAGGTCTCGGCCAGGGCCGCCTCGCCCTCGGCCAGGCGCGCCAGATAGACGTCGGTGCGGGCGTTGATGAACAGGTTCACGCCGGCCCTCTCGGCGGCGGACCGCGCGGTCTCGACCTTGCGGGCGTGAAGGTCGGGATCACGGCGACCGTCCTCCAGGTTGATCCCCACCGCCCCGGCCCCGATCACGGCGGCGACGGTCTGGGCCAGGGTCGCCAGGTCGTCGGTGTAGCCGCCCTCGATGTCGGCGGTCAGCGGGACCGAGACCACCCGGGCGATGCCGGCGATCACGTCGATCAGGGCCGCGACCGGCAAGGCGTCGCCGTCGGCATAGCCGCGCGCCCAGGCCACGGCGGCGCTGGAGGTGGCCACGGCCTTGGCGCCGGCGTCCTCCATCAGGGCGGCGCTGGCCGCGTCCCAGGCGTTGGGCAGCAGCAGCACGTCCGGACCGGCGTGCAGGGCGTGGAAGCGGTCGGCGACGGTCTGGCTCACGAGGCGAACTCCAAGATTTCGGCGGCGCGACTATGACGCGACCTCGCGGTGATCGTCTCGCGGAAATCGGACTCGATGACCCGCTGCTGACAGGTTTGGGTGCGCCTTGCCCGCGAAACTGGCGTTCGCTCAATTGAGGCGAACGCGTCGTATTGTCGCCTTGGCGAGGCCCAGGGCTTCCCCTAGAGGCATGGGAAGTCCGCCAGGGCCGCCCACGGGAACCTCCCCCTTTCCCGGGCTTTGGTCTAGGGCGCCCAGAAGCAGCAGGATGTCCGTTTCCCATGGTCTCATGGAAGAAGATCCGCGTCGGTACGGCGCTCGTGGCCGCCACCCTGACCACCGCCGTCGTGCTGGCCGTGGCTCCCACGCGCCATGTCGCCCCGCCGGCCGATCCGACCAGCGAGCCCGTGAGGCTGTCGCCGCCGCTGATGCCCGCCGAGGCCGGCAAGCCGCTGCCGCGCACCATCCTGACCTGAGTTTAAGCAACCCCGCCCTCTCGTTTTTGGGGGCGGGTGGCGCTACAGAGCGCCCATGCCGTTCACCGCCACCGTCCTGACCATGTTCCCCGAGGCCTTCCCCGGCCCGCTCGGCGTCTCGCTGATCGGCACGTCGTGGAAGGAGCAGGACCTGTGGCGATTGGAAACACTGGACATTCGGGGGTTTTCCAAGGATAAGCGCGGCTTCCTCGATGACACCCCCGCGGGTGGCGGCGTGGGAGCGGTACTCAAAGCGGACGTCATCGCCGCCGCGCTGGACAGCGTGGAGGTCGGTGGGCGGCCGCTTTTGTACATGAGCGCCCGGGGTCGACCCCTGACCCAGGCGCGCGTCAAGGAATGGGCCAAGGCGCCGGGCGTCATCGTCCTGTGCGGCCGTTTCGAGGGGGTGGACCAGCGGGTGCTCGACGCCCGGGGGTTCGAGGAGGTCTCGGTCGGAGACGCCGTGCTCGCCGGTGGCGAAGCGGCGGCGATGGTCGTGATCGAGGCGTGCGTTCGATTGGCTCCAGGGGTTCTGGGCAATTTCGAGAGCACGCAGGAAGAAAGCTTCGAGGACGGTCTCCTCGAGCATCCGCAGTACACGCGACCGCGGACGTTCGAAGGGCTGGATATCCCCGAGGTGCTGCTGTCGGGCGACCACAAGAAGGTGGCCCAATGGCGGACCAGTATGCGTGAAGAGACCACTCGCGAGCGGCGACCCGATCTTTGGGAAGCGCATCTCGCCAATCAACAGGCAAAAGGCGGCCCGAAAACGGGTAAGCCCAAAGGAGATTGAGACCATGGCGATCAACATCATCAAGGAACTCGAGCGCGAAGAATCCGAGCGTCTGCTCGCGGCCCGCGCCATTCCGGACTTCGAGCCGGGCGACACCCTGCGCGTCAACGTCCGCATCAAGGAAGGCGAGCGCGAGCGCGTCCAGGCCTATGAGGGCGTCTGCATCGCCCGCGCCGGCGGCGGCATCCACGAGAGCTTCACCGTCCGCAAGATCTCGTTCGGCGAAGGCGTGGAGCGTCTGTTCCCCCTGCTCTCGCCGAGCATCGAAAGCATCGAGGTGAAGCGTCGCGGCGTCGTCCGTCGCGCCAAGCTGTACTACCTGCGCGACCGTCGCGGTAAGTCGGCCCGCATCGCCGAACGCGCCAACGTCCGCAAGGACAAGGTCGAAATCGCCGAATAGGCGCTTCGCCCTCGCGAAAGAATTTAAGGCCTCGGCGGCAACGCCGGGGCCTTTTTCTTTGCCGGCCAAGGCCTTGCATGGTCAAGCTTAGGTGCGACCGCACGGACTTGACAGGCCATTGGTTTTATTGGTTATATTGATTACCCCCACCGCTTCGGCGACGGGCTTTCAGACCGCTCCCTTCCAGGGTGTGGCCGGTTTCAACGACCTCAGGTCTCGAAACCAAAAAAACGACATAAGGGCGCGCCACTGAGCGCGCCCTTCTTCGTTTCCGGCCTGGCGCGCGGACGTGGAGTCACCCGTCTCGCGGACCGGGCGTCGCGGCCTACTTCGCGGCCCTCGATGTTCAGGCCGCGATCTCGGCAAGGAACATGCGCGACAAGACCTTCGCGCGACCCCTTCGGGGCAGGATTGATCCCACCGACCGTCACCGGACGTGATTTCTGGCGTTTCCTCGCTTTACGCGCCCGCCCTCAGGGCCTAGATGCGCGGGTATCATGACCCGCGAACCGAAAACCTCGCCCCGGACCCTGTACGACAAGATCTGGGACGCCCATCTCGTCAGCCAGCAGGACGGCGAGGCGATCCTCTATATCGACCTGCACCTGATCCACGAGGTCACCACCCCGCAGGCCTTCGCCGGGCTTCGCGCGGCCGGCCGCAAGGTGCGACGGCCCGACCGCACCCTCGCCGTGGCCGACCACAATATTCCGACCGAAGGCCAGGCCCTGGGCGTCGACGCCGTGGCCGACGAAGAGGCGCGCCTGCAGCTCAAGACCCTGGCGCGCAACGTCAAGGACAACGGCATCGAGTTCTTCCCGATGGGCGACATCCGCAACGGCATCGTCCACGTGGTCGGGCCCGAGCAGGGCCGCACCCAGCCGGGCATGACCATCGTCTGCGGCGACAGCCACACCTCGACCCACGGCGCCTTCGGGGCCCTGGCCCACGGCATCGGCACGTCCGAGGTCGAGCACGTCCTGGCCACCCAGACCCTGCGTCAGGAGAAGGCCAAGAACATGAAGGTGCGCGTCGACGGCCAGCTGGGCCCCGGCGTCACCGCCAAGGACGTCGCCCTGGCGGTGATCGGCGAAATCGGCACGGCCGGCGGCACCGGCTACGTCATCGAGTTCGCCGGCGACGTGGTCCGCGACCTGTCGATGGAAGGCCGCATGACCCTGTGCAACCTGACCATCGAGGGCGGGGCCAAGGCCGGGCTGGTCGCGCCCGACGACAAGACCTTCGCCTACATCCTGGGCAAGCCTTCCGCGCCAAAGGGCGCGGCCTGGGACATGGCGCTGTCATACTGGAAGAGCTTCGTCAGCGACGACGACGCCCATTTCGACCGCACCGTGGTCATCGACGGATCGGCCCTGGTCCCGATGGTCACCTGGGGCACCAGCCCCGAGGACGTCATCCCCGTGACCGGAAACGTCCCCGATCCCGAGAGCTTCGCGACGCCGGACAAGCGCGCCGCCGCCCACCGGGCGCTGGACTATATGGGCCTGACCGCTGGCCAGCCGATCAGCGAGGCCCGCATCGACCGGGTGTTCATCGGCTCGTGCACCAACAGCCGGATCGAGGACATGCGCGCCGCCGCCGCCGTGGTGCAGGAAGCCTTCCTGCACGGCCGCCTGGTCGCGCCGCACGTCACGGCCATGGTCGTGCCGGGCTCGGGCCTGGTGAAGGAACAGGCCGAAGAAGAGGGCCTGGACGCCATCTTCAAGGCCGCCGGCTTCGACTGGCGCGAACCGGGCTGTTCGATGTGCCTGGCCATGAACCCCGACAAGCTGCTGCCGGGCGAGCGCTGCGCCTCGACCAGCAACCGCAATTTCGAGGGCCGCCAGGGCCGGGCCGGCCGCACCCACCTGGTCTCGCCGGCCATGGCGGCGGCCGCGGCGATCGCCGGCCACCTGGTCGACGTGCGCACGTGGCTCGCCGAGGAGACCGCCTGATGCAAGCCTTCACCCGTCTCGACGGCCGCGCCGCGCCGCTGTCGCTGGCCAATATCGACACCGACCAGATCATCCCCAAGCAGTTCCTGAAGACCGTCGAGCGCGAGGGCCTGGCCAAGGGCCTGTTCTACGACTTCCGCTTCGACGGCGACGGCAACGAGATCGCCGACTTCGTGCTCAACCGGCCGGAGTACAAGGGCTCGTCGGTGCTGATCGCCGGCGACAATTTCGGCTGCGGCAGCTCGCGCGAGCACGCTCCGTGGGCGCTGATGGACTACGGGATCATGTGCGTGATCTCGACCAGCTTCGCCGACATCTTCAACAACAACTGCTTCAACAACGGCCTGTTGCCGGTGGTGCTGAAGCCCGAGGAGATCGCCGCCCTGATGGACGAGGCCAAGGGCGGCAACCACATGGTCAGCATCGACCTGGCGGCCCAGACCGTGATCTCGCCGTCGGGCAGGAGCTTCCACTTCGACATCGACCCCGTGCGCAAGGACAAGATGCTCAAGGGCCTCGATTTCATCGGCGAGACCCTGATGCACGGCGCCGACATCGACCTCTATGAAAGCAAGCGGGCGCTGGATCGGCCGTGGCTGGAAGCTTGAGGCGGTGACCCTCCCCGAGGTCGTCATGGAGCAAAACCGCCCATGACCATCATCCTGGCCGGCACGATCAGGGTCGCTCCCGAGCGCCTCGCCGACCTGCGGCCGCACCTGCGGGCCCAGGTCGAGGGCAGCCGGGCCGAGCCGGGATGCCTGGACTACGCCCTGACCGAGGACCCGCTGGATTCCGGCCTGATCCGGGTCTACGAGCATTTCGTCGACGAAGCCGCCCTGGCCTTCCACCGCGCCAGCCCGCACATGGCCGCCTGGCGGGCCTGCTGGCCGGCGCTTGGCGTCGGCGACCGCCGCATGTCGTCCTTCGACGTGTCAGACTACCGCGAAATCTGAAGAGAGCCTCCGATGTCCATGCTTCTGCTCCTGCCCGGCGACGGGATCGGCCCCGAGGTCTGCGCCCAGGTGCGCCGGGTGGCCGCGGTCCTCACGCCCGACCTGGCGATCGAGGAAGCGCTCTATGGCGGCGCCAGCTACGACGTGCACGGCACGCCCCTGACCGACGCGGTGCGCGACGCGGCCCTGGCCAGCGACGCGGTGCTGATGGGCGCGGTCGGCGGTCCCAAGTGGAAGGACGCCCCGCGCCACCTGCGCCCCGAGGCCGGCCTGCTGCAGCTGCGCAAAGACATGGACGTCTACGCCAACCTGCGCCCGGCCTACTGCTTCGAAGCCCTGGCCGACGCCTCCAGCCTGAAGCGCGAGCTGGTCTCGGGCCTGGACATCATGTTCGTCCGTGAACTGACGGGCGGGGTCTATTTCGGCCAGCCACGCGGTATCGAGGACCTGGGGAACGGCCAGAAGCGCGGCGTCGACACCCAGGTCTACACCACCGCCGAGATCGAGCGCGTGGCCCGGGTGGCTTTCGAGCTGGCGCGCGGCCGTTCCAACCGCGTGGCCTCGGCCGAGAAGTCCAACGTGATGGAGTCGGGCCTGCTCTGGAAGGAAGTGGTGACCAACCTGCACGCCGCCGAATATTCGGACGTCCAGCTGGAGCACATCCTGGCCGACAACTGCGCCATGCAACTGGTCCGCGCGCCCAAGCAGTTCGACGTCATCGTCACCGACAACCTGTTCGGCGACATCCTGTCAGACGCCGCGGCGATGCTGACCGGCTCGCTCGGCATGCTGCCCTCGGCGGCGCTGGGCGCGGCGGGCAAGCCGGGCCTCTACGAGCCGATCCACGGCTCGGCCCCCGACATCGCCGGCAAGGGCCTGGCCAATCCGCTGGCCGCCATCCTGTCGTTCGAGATGGCCCTGCGCTGGTCGCTGAACCGCGTGGACGCCGCCGACGCCCTGCTGGCGGCGGTCAAGACCGCTCTCGACAAGGGCGCCCGCACCCGCGACCTCGGCGGAGACCTGACCACCGGTCAGATGGGCGACGCCGTACTTTCGAATATCTAGGTTATTGAAATAACGTCGGTTTCTCTCGAAACCGCAATCCAAGCTTAAGATTTACACCGCAAACCCCTGGTCTTGACTGAAACAGTTGGGGCCGGGGCGTGGCGATGAAGTATCAAGACCTGAAGATATCAGCGAAAGTCAGCGTCGCTTTCACCACGCTGATCCTGGCCTTCGTGATCTCTTCGAGCGTGGTGTTCACCAGCCTCCAGCGCATCGAGGAGGCCTCGACCTCCAGCCAGCGCAGTCTCAGGCTCGCGGCCCAGGCCGAAGAGCTGATGGCCCTGGTGCTGGAACAGCAGAACGCCCTGCGCGGCTACGTGCTGATGGGCGACACCCAGTTCGTCGACACTTACCACACAGCCACCGACGACTTCGACAAGGCGTTGGACGCCTTCGAGGCCAAGACCACCGTCACCGCCCAGAAGGAACGCATCCAGCACCTGCGCACGGCCATGATCGCATGGCGCGGCGACATCGCCGAGCCGACCCTGGCGGCGATGGCCGATCCGGCGGCCGGCAAGCTCCAGGCCTCGCAACTGACCGGTAAGAAGAGCCTCGGGACGATCCGCGACATCCAGGACGAGCTGATCAACGCCGCCGCCGAACGCGTCGCCCTGCGCGCCAAGGAACAGAAGGCCGCGCTGAACATGGCGATCGGCTCGCTGGCGATCGGCGGCCTGACCGCCCTGGCCATCGCCAGCCTGATGGGCTGGCTGCTGTCGGCGACCATCGGCGCCCCCGTGGCGCGGATGACCGCCGTCATGCGCCGCCTGGCCTCGGGCGACAACGAGGTCGAGGTGCCAGCCATCGGCCGCAAGGACGAGGTCGGCCAGATGGCCGACGCCGTGCTCAGCTTCAAGGACGCCGCCATCGCCAAGCAGCGACTGGAGGGCGAGACCGTCGAGCAGCGCCGCCTGACCGAGGTCGAACGCGCCGCGCGCGAGGCCGAGAAGGCCGCCGAGGCGCAAGCCGACGCCGTCGCCATCGGCGCCATCGGCCAGGCCCTCAACCACCTTTCGAATGGCGACCTGACCCACCGGATCAACATCGACTTCGCCCCCAAGGCTCAACAGCTGAAGACCGACTTCAACGCCGCCGCCAACCGCCTGCAGGACGCCCTGCGCGGCATCAACGACGCCACCGGCGGCATTCGTTCGGGTTCGGAAGAAATCGCCCAGGCCTCGGACGACCTGTCGCGCCGCACCGAGCAACAGGCCGCCAGCCTGGAGGAGACCGCCGCCGCTCTCGACCAGATCACCGCCACGGTGCGCCGCACCGCCGCCGGCGCCAACGAGGTCTCCGGCCTGGTGGCCAACACCCGGGCCGGGGCCGAGAAGTCGGGCCAGATCGTCAGCCAGGCGGTCAGCGCCATGACCCAGATCGAGACCTCTTCGCAGCAGGTGGCCCAGATCATCGGCGTGATCGACGAGATCGCCTTCCAGACCAACCTCCTGGCCCTGAACGCCGGCGTCGAGGCCGCGCGAGCCGGCGACGCGGGCCGCGGCTTCGCGGTCGTGGCGCAGGAAGTCCGCGCCCTGGCCCAGCGCTCGGCCGACGCCGCCAAGGAGATCAAGGGCCTGATCACGACCTCGACCCAGCAGGTCGGGACCGGGGTCAGCCTGGTCGGCCAGACCGGCGAAGCCCTGCGCGCCATCGTCGAGCAGGTGGCCTCGATCGACGCCCTGGTCGGCGAGATCGCCTCCTCGGCCCAGGAGCAGGCCACCGGCCTGCACCAGGTCAACACCGCCGTGAACCAGATGGACCAGGTCGTTCAGCAGAACGCCGCCATGGTCGAGGAAGCCACCGCCGCCACCCACTCGCTGAAGGGCGAGGCCGGCGAGCTGGCGGCCCTGGTCGGCCGCTTCAAGGTCGACGCCGGCGCCTCGGCCCCGGTCGCGGCGAGCCCCGCCTCGCGCCCGGTCGCCAGCCCGGCCCGCGCCGCCCAGGCCCGCGCGGCCGCCTTCGGCCGGGGGAGCGCGGCGGTGGCGGCGGCGGAGGCCTGGGAAGAGTTCTAAATTTCACTCACCTTTTGGTGAGCGAAATGGAATTAGCCGCTCCCATTCGGCCGCGCCCGCTCTAAGCTGCTTCCCAAAACAACACGGGAGGAGCGGGCATGATCCTGGGCCTGATGCAGACCACGCCATTGCTGGTCAGCGGCATTCTTCGCTACGCGGCCAGCGCCCATGCCCGGCGCGAGATCGTTTCGCGGCTGATCGACGAGCCGCTGTGGCGCTACGACTATGCCGGCCTGGCGGCGCGCGCCGCCCAGGCCGCCCACGCCCTGGCCGGACTGGGCGTCCGGTCGGGCGACCGGGTCAGCTCCCTGGCCTGGAACACCCACCGGCACCTGGAGCTGTTCTACGCCGTCCCCGGCCTGGGCGCGGTGCTGCACACCGCCAATCCCCGGCTGTCGGACGAGCAGATCGTCTTCACGATCAACCACGCGGCCAGCAGCGTGCTGCTGTTCGACCGCAACTTCGCCGAGCTGGTCGCCCGCCTGGCCCCGCGCCTGACCACGGTGAAGACCTTCGTCATGCTGTCGGACGCCGAGCGCACCCACGACGCGGGTGTCGGGGCGATCTCCTACGAGACGCTGATCGCCGGCCAGGCCCAGAGCTTCGACTGGCCGACCTTCGACGAGAACGCCGGGGCCTTCCTCTGCTACACCTCGGGTACCACGGGCGACCCCAAGGGCGTGCTCTACTCGCACCGCGCCGTGGTGCTGCACGCAATGGCCGGCGGCCTGGCCAGCGCCTTTGGCCTGACGGCCTTCGACGTGGTGATGCCCTGCTCCAGCCTCTACCACGCCACCGCCTGGGGCCTGCCGTTCACCGCCCCGATCTGCGGCGCCAAGCTGGTGCTGCCCGCCGACAAGATGGACGGCGCCTCGCTGCACCCGCTGATCCAGGGCGAGGGCGTCACCTTCACCGGCGGCGTGCCGACCATCTGGACCATGTACCTGGCCTATCTGGAGCAGACCGGCCAGCGGCCGGACAGCCTCAAGCGCGTGGTGATCGGCGGCAGCGCCGTGCCGCGGGCCATGGCCGAGACCTTCAAGACCCAGTACGGCGTCGACGTGCTGCAGATCTGGGGCATGACCGAGACCTGCCCGCTGGGCGTGATCGCCACGCCCACCCCCTCGCTGGCCGCGCTGGGCGAGGACGCCCTGAACGACGCCATCTGGACCCGCCAGGGCCGGCTGCAGTTCGGCATCGAGCTGAAGGTCGAGAACGAGGACGGCTCGGAAGCGCCTCGCGACGGCGAGACCTCCGGCGCCCTGAAGGTGCGCGGGCCCTGGGTGATCCAGCGCTACTACCGCCAGGAGTCCGACGCCGCCGAGGCCGACGGCTGGTTCGACACCGGCGACATCGCCACCTTGGACGAGCACGGCTTCATGCGCATCACCGACCGCCAGAAGGACGTCATCAAGTCGGGCGGCGAATGGATCAGCTCGATCGACCTGGAGAACATCGCCGCCGGCTGCCCGGGCGTGAAGATCGCCGCCGTGATCGGCGTGCCGCATCCCAAGTGGGAGGAGCGGCCGCTGATGATCATCGAGGCCCACGAGGGGGCGGCGCTGGGCAAGGCCGAGGTGCTGAACTACCTCGCGCCGCGCATCGTCAAATGGTGGACCCCGGACGACGTGGTGTTCGCCGCGGTGCCGCTGACGGCGACGGGGAAGATCGACAAGAAGGTGCTGCGGGAGGCGTGGCGAGGGCACCTCATGACGTAGCGCGACGGGACACTTGCCCCCTCCGCGCCTTCGGCGCTCCTCCCCCAGAGGGGGAAGAGTTTCCGCGCTCGGGCTCCGCCCCCTATGGGGGCGGACAGGCGGCGAAGCCGCCAGGTGGGAGCAAGTCCGCCGCCGAACCTAGAACGTCAGCCGCCAGGTCTCCGACACCAGCCCGTCGCCAAAGCCGTCATAGGGCCAGCTTTCCTCCAGCACGAAACCGGCGCGGTCATAGAGCCGCCGGGCGGGCAGGAGATTGGCCTGGGTCCACAGCACCACCTGCGCATAACCGACCCGCCGCGCGAAGTTCAGGCACTCGGCGACCAGCGTGTCGCCGACGCCCAGGCCGCGCGCCGAGGGCTCGACCAACAGCAGGCGCAGCCGGCCCACCGTGTCGCTCTCGCGGACCAGCATGATCGAACCGACCGGCGCGCCGGCGTGCTCGGCGATCCAGCAGGCCTCGCGGGCCGGGTCAAAGCTCTTGACGAAATCGGAGACGACGCCGGCCACCACCCCCTCGAACCGGGCGTCCCAGCCCTGCTCCTGGGCGTAGAGCAAGCCATGCCGCTGGACGATCCAGCCGTAGTCGCCGGGCCGGGGCGCGCGCAGCGTGATCATCGCTCCAGCAGCCCCTTCAGGGCGGCGAGGTCCCGCGCCACCCAACCCTGGTCGCGGGCGAAGGTCGCGTCGTCCATGCCGGGCGCCCTGAACAGGGTCAGGGTCACCTCGGCGCCGTCGCCGTTCGCCACCACCCGCAGCGGGATGCTCAGCTCGGTCCCGTCCGGCAACGTCACCCAGTGGTCGAGCACGCCATAGGGATTCTCCGGCGAGAACCGCACCCGGACCTCGCCGTCGGGGCCGCTGGCGATCCAGTCGTCGCCGTCGCGGGTCAGGTCCCCGCCCAGGCCGGCGGCCCACTGGGGGAAGCTCTCGGGCTTGTGGGCGAAGGCGTAGACCTCGGCGGCCGGTCGGGCGATCGACACGGTGATCGGGCGGGTCTCGAACAGGGTCATGCTCAGGCCTCCACGGTCATCTGGGTCTGGGTGACCACCGCCACCAGCCTGCCGCCCTCGCCCTCGATCCGGGTGGTCCAGACGCTGGAGCGGCGGCCGGCATGCAGCGGCGTCGCGACCGCGCTCACCGTCGTCCCGGCCCTGGCTCCGCCGATGAAGTTGGTCTTGCTCTCCAGGGTGGTCGTGCGCATCCCGGCCGGCGTACCCAGGAACGCGCCGACCGCCCCCAGGCTGTCGGCCAGGGCCATGGCGGCCCCGCCGTGCAGGATGCCGCCGGCCGTACAGAGGTCTGGCCGCACGACCATCCGCCCCTCGACGCGGTCGGGGGCGGCGTGGGTGACCTCCACCCCCATCAGGGCGGCGAAGGGCAGGGCGGCGACGTCGAAGGTGGTGGTCATGGTTCTTTCTCTCCCGCTCCCCTACCGCAACATCCCCCAGCCGATCAGCGCCTGGCCGCCGAAATACAGGAACCACACCGCCCAGGCGGTCAGTCGGGTCGAGCCGGCCAGCCTGGCGCCCTTGAACAGGTCGAAGGACAGGACGGCGTCCGACGTCATGAAGGCCAGGGCCCCGACCGTGGCCGGCCAGCGCAGGGGCGGCAGCAACAGACTGGTCGCCACCATCGCCACGATGGCCAGCACATAGGCGACCACGGCCGGCTTGAGCGGGCCGAGCGATCCCCAGAGCCGGGCCAGCATCACGCCGCCCGCCAACGCCACCAGCGGCGCGATGGCCCAGAAATGGGCGGCGACCGGGCCGCGCTCGCGCCAGAACAGCAGCACATAGACCAGGTGCCCGGCCAGGAAGGCGGCCAGGCCGAACGGCAGCCAGCGCTTGGGGTCGCCGGCCAGGAAGGCGTCGCCGATCGCGCACAGGGCCAGGGCGACGGCCAGCAGTGGTCCCCCGCCCTGCAGATAGGCCAGCAGGGCCAGGGCGCCGGTGGCGGCGGTCTTGACCAGGGTGCGCAGCGCCGACGGCGGCCGTTCGACCAGCACCAGCCCATAGAGGATCGCGCAGATCCCGGCCGCCCCCCACAGCCACCCGTCAGTCATCGCCGCCCAGCTTGGTCAGGAACGCCTTCGCCGAGTCCTTGTGGCGGGGCTTGAGGTTCTTGCCGACGATGGCGATCAAGGCCGCGATGACGGCGGCGTCGTCGGTGAAGCCGATGGCCGGCAGCACGTCGGGAATGGCGTCGGTGGGCAGCACGAAATAGGCCAGGGCGGCGAACATCATGCCCTTGGCGGCGGTCGGCGTGGTCGGGTCGCGAGCGCACCACCACAGCGACAGGGCGTCGGCGGCGAAGGGCACCTTCGACGCCACCTTGCGGATTTTCGGCCAGAAGCCGCGCGTCACCCGTTGCTCGTTGACCCGCACGGTGGCCGGGACCAGCGCCTTCTTCGGATCCAGCACGTCGCGGGCGTTGCGCTCCGGGTTGACGTCAGGGGATGGTTTGGCGTCGGCGCTCATCGGGGTAAACCGCTCCTCAAGGTTCCAATTAAACGCAAGCCACGAGGAAACGTCCATGAAACTCGACAACACCGTCGCCGCCGTCGTCACCGGGGGCGGTTCGGGCCTGGGCGAAGCCACCGCCCGCGCCCTCGCCGCCCAGGGCGTCAAGGTCGCCATCTTCGACATGAACGAGACCACCGGCGAGAAGGTGGCCAAGGAGATCGGCGGGGTGTTCTGCAAGGTCAACGTCACCTCGGACGCCGAGGTCGACGCCGGCTTCGAGAAGGCCCGCGCCGCCCACGGCCAGGAACGCGTGCTGGTCAACTGCGCCGGCACCGGCAACGCCATCAAGACCGCCAGCCGCGACAAGACCACCGGCGAGACCAAGCACTTCCCGCTCGACGCCTTCAACATGATCATCCAGATCAACCTGGTCGGCACGTTCCGCTGCATCGCCAAGTCGGCCAAGGGCATGCTGGACCTGGAGCCGCTGCAGGACGGCGAGCGCGGCGCGATCGTCAACACCGCCAGCGTGGCGGGCGAGGACGGCCAGGTCGGCCAGGCCGCCTATTCGGCCTCCAAGGGCGGCGTCATCGGCATGACCCTGCCGATCGCCCGCGACCTGATGAACGACGGCATCCGCGTCAACACCATCCTGCCGGGCATCTTCAACACCCCGCTGATGAACGGCGCGCCCGAGAACGTGAAGGCCGCCCTGGCCGCCTCGGTGCCGTTCCCCAAGCGCCTGGGCAACCCCGAGGAATACGCCCAGCTGGCGCTGACCATGATCACCTGCGGCTACTTCAACGGCGAGGACGTGCGCCTGGACGGCGGCATCCGCATGGCGCCGCGCTAAAAAGGGAATGCACTTCCCTCCCCCTTGTGGGGAGGGGGACCAGCGAAGCTGGTGGGTGGGGTCCGCTGGCTCATCAAGCCCCACCCGTCGGCTTCGCCGCCACCCTCCCCGCAAGGGGGAGGGACAAGAAGCTAGAAGGGCCACCTCCCGTCCGGGAGGTGGCCCTTTGTCCTACTTCGGCGCCGGGCGCTGAATGCTCGGCGTCAGATTGGCCATGATCTCCCGGGCGTCATAGGCCCGCGGATCGCCCGCCGGCTTGGGGCCCTTGTGCAGGACGATCTCGGCGCTGGCCTCGAACTTCTCGATGGTGCGGATCTCGGCCCGGTTGGCGAAGAAGGGGTCACCCCAGTAGGGATCCCACGAACGCCAGCCGCCATAGCGGGGGCCGTAATAGCGCCAGGCCGGACGCCAGTAGCCGTAGCCGCCGCCGTAATAGCCGAACGGACGGGCGAACGGGTCTTCGTCGATCACCGTGCGGGCGCTGCGGTCGGTGCGGCGGTCGGCGGTCTCGAACCAGTCGTAGCCCTGCTGGACGGTCAGTTCGGCGGCCCGGTACAGCAGATAGCGCTCGACGGTCTCGCGCGAGGTCATGCTGTTGCCGGCGAAGTTGACCCGGTAGCGGTCGCCTTCCAGTCGCTGGTCGGTGAAGCCGCCCGAGGCGGCCTGGCCGGGGAGATTGGGCTGGTAGGGGGTGGCGGTGGCGCAGGCCGTCAGGAGGGCGGCGAGCGCCACGGCAGCGACCAGTCCGGCCTTGCCGGTTATGGTCTTGCGAATAGTCATGGCGCATCCCTTCTCTAGGATCTTGGCGAAAAGAGCCGTTTCGTCCCGTCAGCATAATGCATGGCGTAGCTTTATGGTTTCGCCAAGGCCTTAGCGTTACAGCCTTGAAGCGATCAGCCGCGCGAGACGATCAGCCCGGCGGCGGTGATCAGCAGGACCCCGACCGTCACGGCGAAACCACGCCGGAAGCCGGGCTCGTTCATCCGCGACGACAGGGCCGCCCCGCCCAGGCCGTAGGTGCTCATGCTGATCAGGTCCATGCCGATGGTCGCGGCGGCGAACATGATCAGCTGCGGGACCAGCGGCCGATCGACATCGATGAACGGCGGCAGCACGGCGGTGAAGAACAGCAGGATCTTGGGGTTGGCGATCTGCACGGCGAAGCCGTCGCGGAAGGCCGAGCGGCCCATCTTGAACTGGCGATGGGCGCCGCCCTCGCCGTTGTCCGCCTTCAGCCCCGACAGGATCGACTTGACCCCCAGCCAGACCAGATAGGCCGCCCCGGCCAGGGCCAGCACGTGGAAGGCCTTGGGGAAGGCGATGATCAGGGCGCCCAGCCCCAGGGCCGAGGCCGAGAACCACACCAGGCTGGCGGTGTTCATGCCGACCACGCCGAGCAGGGCCGCGCCGCGCCCCTTCTGCATGCCGGTGGCGATGGCGAACAGGTTGGCGGGTCCGGGCGTGATGGCCATGACGAACATGGCCGCCAGGAAGGCGCTGTAGCGGGCGGGATCGACGGGCAGCGGCATGGCCCGCATATAGCGAAGGTCCGGCGGCCCGGACAGGGCCGGGCCGCCGCTTTCTCAGGCCCCGACCGTCGCCAGGGTCCAGATGACCCGCCCCAGGGCGCCGAACAGCAGGGCGGCGGTCGCCAGCCCCTGGATCGCGAAACCCAGCTCGCGCTTGCCCGGGTCGGCCACGTAGCCGAGGGCGTAGACGATCCGCCCGACGATCCACACCGCGCCCAGCACGGCGGCCGCCAGGTCGTTCCAGTAGACGGCGAACAGCCACAGCGACGGCAGGAACAGCGCCAGCCATTCCAGGGTGTTGGCCTGGACGCGGATGTGGCGCTCCAGGATCGGGTCGCCGGTCATGGCCGGCGGCTGGATGCCGGCCTTGCGGCGTGCGCCAGCGACGCGCAGGGCCATCCAGACATAGACGAGCAGGGCGACCAGCGTGACGATGGCGACCCAGGAATGCGGCTGCATGCGATTGTTCCTCCCCCGCTCCTGAAACGGAGCCGTTACGGTCCGGGACTACACCCCATTTCGCCGCGACCTGCACGCGAAACAGGCGCCCGGGAACCGGTCGCCACAGCCATGCGCTTTTCCTGTATCGACGACCCTCATGCGGGGCTTTTCGGCCATGCGCGTTGATTCCACGGCGATCCGGCAAATCGACTACGACCCCGAACACGGCAAGCTGTTCGTCACGTTCCACGACGGCGACGAATACGTCTATGTCGGGGTGCCGCCGCGGATCACCGAGGCCTTCGTCCGAGCTCCGTCCAAGGGGCGGTTCTTCCAGCGGATGATCCGCGACCGGTATCCCTACAACCGGGTCTGACGCCCCCTTCCCTTCGCCCCCGACGCACCGCTAGATCACGCCGTGGCCAGCGGAGGGGTGCGGCGTGAAGTTGAAGGGTGTCGGCGTCCTCCTGGGGCTCAGCCTGATCGCCACGGGCGCCGCCCAGGCCGCGCCGCGCGTGGCCTACAAGGTCAGCGGAATCTGCGACGGCTGGCCCCGGCTGGCGATCGACGCCGCGCCCGGGATGTGCGCCGGCCTGGTGGCCGGACCGACGCCCGGCGCCTTCGCCCAGCGACAGCTGCGCCTGCCCCGCACCCTGGTCCCGCTGGACGACGGCAGGACCTGGCTGGTCGCCGACCTGGCCGACTGGACCCGGCCGCGCGGCGTGGTCTGGCGGCTGACCGTCGAGCCCGGCCAGCCCGTCCGCCTGGAGCCCCTGCTGACCGGCCTGTCCCTGCCGCACGGCCTGGCGATCGGCCCCGACGGCCTGGCCTATGTCGGCGAGATGAGCCGGATCTTCCGGTTCGATCCGCGCGCGTCCGATCCGGCCGCGACCGTGGCGCCGGTGATCACCGACCTTCCCGACAACAGGCTGCACGACAACCGCCACCCGCTGTCGCAGTTCGTGTTCGCGGCCGACGGCGCCCTGCTGGTCAATGTCGGCGCGCCGTCGGACCAGTGCCTGGACGACAAGGGCGCGCGGGTGGGGACCGACCGCTGCGACCAGTCGGAGGGCGATGAGGCCACGGCCGGCATTCGCCGCTACGCCCTGGTCTCACCGGGTCGCTGGAGCCCGGACTTCACGATGCTGGCCCGCGGTCTGCGCAACTCCGTGGCCCTGGCCGTCCATCCGTCCGGCACGGTGCTGCAGGCCGAGAACAGCTACGACCTGCCCGACCGCTGGAGCCCGTTCGAGGAGCTCAACCGCATCGAGGCCGGCAAGCACTACGGCTGGCCCTACTGCATGGACCGGGCGACGCCGACCCCGGGGGCCTGGTCCGGCGCCATGGACTGCGCCTCCGCCGCCCACACCCCGCCCGTCGCCCTGCTGCCGCCCCACGTCGCGCCCCTGGCCATGACCTGGTACCAGGGCGCGATGTTCCCTGCCCTGCGCGGCAAGCTGCTGATGAGCTGGCACGGCTATCGCTCGACCGGCGGCCGGCTGGCGGCCTTCGCGGTCGACGCCAAGGGCCTGCCCGTCACCCGCCCCCGCGCCACCTTCCCGACCTATCCGAGCGGATCGCGGCCGTTCGGGGCCGGACCGGCCGCCCAGGCCGAGATCCTCACCCCGGGCTGGGGCAAGGTCGACGGCGTGCGGCCGCAGGGCACGCCGGTCGGGATCGCCATGGCCGGCGACGGCGCCATCTGGGTGGCCGACGACAAGAACGCCAGCATCATCCGCTTCGCCGTCGATCGGCCCTGACGCGCCTACCTTCCAGGTAATGGCCAAGACACCGGGCCGCGCTAGGATCGCCGCATGACCCTGGCCATGACCTCCGCCCCCCGCCCGATCGGCCACCACCTGCGCGACTGGCGCCAGCGGCGGCGGCTGTCGCAGTTGGACCTGGCGCTCGACGCCGAGATTTCGGCCCGCCACCTCAGCTTCCTGGAGACCGGCCGCGCCGCGCCCAGCCGCGAGATGGTGCTGCGCCTGGCCGAGCAGCTGGAGGTGCCGCTGCGCGACCGCAACCAGCTGTTGCTGGCCGCCGGCTTCGCCCCGGTGTTCGCCGAGCGGGCGCTGGACGATCCGGCCCTGGCCCCGGCCCGCGAGGCGGTGGAGCGGCTGCTGGCCGCCCACGACCCCTGGCCCGCCCTGGCGGTGGACCGCCACTGGACCCTGCAGGCGGCCAATCCCGCCGCCCGACGGCTGATGGCCGGCCTGCCCGCCGCCCTGCTGGGCCCGCCGACCAACGTCCTGCGGGTCAGCCTGCATCCGGACGGCCTGGCGCCGCGCATCGTCAACCTGGCCGAATGGCGCGGCCACCTGCTGTCGCGCCTGCGCCGCCAGGCCGGAGCGGCCGGCGATCCGGTGCTGGTGGCGCTGATCGCCGAGCTGCAGGCCTATCCCGGCGGCGAGGCCGAGATCGACCCGACAGCCGGGGCCCTGGCCGCGCCGCTGCGGCTGGCGGTCGACGGGACGGTGCTGTCGTTCCTCAGCGCCACCCTGATGTTCGGCGCGCCGCAGGACGTGACCCTGTCGGAGCTGGCGGTGGAGATCTTCCTGCCCGCCGACCCCGCCACGGCCGAGGCCTTGCGGGCTCGGGCGGCGGCCTGACGGAACGGCGCGGCCGCTAGCCTCGCCGCGCCCGCCATGCCTCGGCGGTCTGGCCCCACAGTTCGATGGGCGTCTCGTGATAGGGCTCGGGCATGCGGCCCATCTGCAGGAAACGCGAGCCGAGACGCTCGGCCACCGCCTTCGATGGCGCGTTGGCCGGGTCGATGCAATGGATGATCGTGGTCCAGCCCAGGTGCTCCACCGCCCAGTCCATGGTCGCGGTCGCCGCCTCGACGGCGTAGCCCCGGCCGTGAAAGCGCGGGTGCAGGCTCCAGCCGACCTCGTCTCCCGGCCAGCCCTCTGGGCGCCAGGGGCCGACGCGGCCCGCCCATAGGCCGGTGTCCTTCTCGATCAGCGAGAACATGCCAAAGCCGTTGAGCGCCCAGGAACCGGCCATGGCCGCCAGCATCCGCCAGGTCTGGCTGCGGACCATCGTCCCGCCGATGTAGCGGGCGGCGTCGGGGTCGGCCATCAGCTCGGCCCAGCCGTCGAGGTCTTCCGGGGCCGGCGGGCGCAGGATCAGGCGGGCGGTCTCCAGGGTGGGGCCGGGGGCGACGGGCATGGCGTTTCCTCTCGTCTCGGTGTCTAGAGCGCCCGACCTGATTGCATCAGGCCGGGCGCTCTAGAGATCTGTTTTGCGCATTTTCTTCACGCGAACCGGTGTCCACTTCGCTCGAAAATGCTCTAGCCCAGGCAGGCGGCCAGACCCTGGCGGCGAACCGTGCCGGAGGCCGCGCCGATCTTGCGCGAGCGCTTCTTCACATAGGGCCCGGAACCGACGGCCTTCCACTTCAGCGGGCTGGGCAGGATCGCGGCCAGGCGCGCCGACTGCATCGGGTTCAGCCTTTCGGCGTCGACATGGAAATAGGTCTGGGACGCCGCCTGGGCGCCATAGATACCCGGGCCGAACTCGATGCTGTTGAGATAGACCTCCATGATCCGCTTCTTGCCCCACAGGGTCTCGATCAGGACCGTGAAATAGGCCTCCAGCCCCTTGCGGACATAGGAGCGGCCCGGCCACAGGAAGACGTTCTTGGCGGTCTGCTGGCTGATGGTCGAGCCGCCGCGGATCTTCTTGCCCTTCTCGTTGTTCTCATAGGCCTTCTGCAGGGCGTCGAAATCGAAGCCGTGGTGGTCGCAGAACCGGGCGTCCTCGGCGGCGATCAGGGCGCGCGGCAGCGACGGCGAGACCTGGTCGATCGGCCGCCAGTGGTGGTCCCAGCCCTTGCCCTCGACCAGCCGGATGACCATCAGCGGCGTGGCCGGCGGCGGCACGAAGCGATAGGCGATCACCGTCAGGACCGGTCCGGCGATGAACACGATGAACAGCGCCAGAAAGAGATTACGCACCAGAACCCGCACCGATCGCCCCCAGACCCTATCGCTCTTGCCTTGACGTTGCGGCCGGATGCTAGCCAAGCCTTGACCGTCTGTCGCGGGAGATAGCGGCGCAGGGGTTAGGGAGCTGTTCATGACCGTCGCCGAAGCCGTCGAACGCCGGATGTCCGTCCGGGCCTTCAAGCCCGACCCGGTGCCGGGTTCCATGGTGCGCGACCTGCTGGAGGCCGCGTCCCGCGCCCCGTCGGGCGGCAACCTCCAGCCCTGGGTGGTCCATGCCCTGGCCGGAGAGCCGCTGGCCGAGTTCAAGGCGCTGGTCGCCTCGCGGCTGATGGATCGCGACGAGCCGGAATATCACGTCTATCCGCCCAACCTGTGGGAGCCGCTGCGCAGCCGCCGCTACCAGGTGGGCGAGGACCTCTACGCGTCGCTGGACATCCCCCGCGAGGACAAGCTGGGCCGGCTGCAGCAGTTCGCCAAGAACGCCGAGTTCTTCGGGGCGCCGGTGGGACTGTTCTTCTCGATCCACCGCGACTGCGGCCCGCCGCAATGGTCGGACCTGGGCATGTACATCCAGACCCTGATGCTGCTGGCCGTCGAGCGCGGCCTGGACAGCTGCGCCCAGGAGTTCTGGTCGGCCTACGGCCGCCTGACGGCCCAGTTCCTGGACCTGCCCGGCGACCACATGCTGTTCTGTGGCATGGCGCTGGGCTATCGCGACGAAGCCGCGCCGGTGAACAACTGGCGCTCGCGCAGGGATCCGTTCGAGGCCTGGGGGTCGATGCGGGGGTTCGACTGAGCCGAAAAGGTCCTCCCCCTCTGGGGGAGGCGATCGCGCAGCGATCGGTGGGGGGAGTTGTCGGATCATCGATCCGGGTTGTGGCCATTGGCCGAAGACTCCCCCCTCCGTCGGCTTCGCCGACACCTCCCCCACAGGGGGAGGACCTGGGACGCGCGGCTTCGCCGCCTCACGCGGAAATCCGCTGAGCTGGTGGGGAGGGTGCGGAGCGTCCGGGCCTCGCCC
>NZ_AKKF01000145.1 GCF_000281955.1 Caulobacter sp. AP07
GGGAGAGGGTTTCCGCGCTAGGGCTTCGATTTCGCCTTCGGTTTGACCGGCTCGGCCGGCGCTTCCGGGGCCGGTTCCGGCGCGCCCGCCAAAGTCAGGTCGAACACCGATCCGCCCGGCCCGGTCTCGACCAGGGCCAGGTCGCCGCCGTGGCCCTGGGCCAGCTCGCGGGCGATGGCCAGGCCCAGGCCGGTGCCGCCGCGCCGCACCGAGCCGACGAACGGCTGGAAGAGGTTGTTGCGGGCCCGCTCCGGCACGCCGGGGCCGTCGTCCGACAGCCGCAGGACGCTCATGCCGTCCGCCCGGCGCAGCTCGACGAAGACCTTGCCCTTGCCGCCGCGGTCGGGCGCGCCCTCGATGGCCTCGCGGGCGTTGCGCAGCAGGTTGGTCAGGATGCGGTGCAACTGGTCCGGGTCGGCCTGCACCTGCTCGCGGGCGTCGATCACGGTCTCCAGGGCCACGCCGGTGGGCAGCAGGCCGGAGTCCTCGGCCGCCATGTCCAGCGCCGACCGCAGCGGAATCGGACGGACCACCGGGGCCGGCTCCTTGGTCTTGCCGTAGGCCATGACGTCGGTGGCCAGGGTGATGGCCCGGTCCAGGGCCCGCTCCAGGCGCGGCAGGGCCTGGGCCACCTTGGGGTCGCCGAGGGCGGCCAGGCGGTCCGAGGCCATCTGGGCGCTGGTCAGCATGTTGCGCAGGTCGTGATTGATCTTGGCCACCGCCTCGCCCAGGGCGGCCAGCCGGGCCTTGGCCTGCAGGGCGGCCAGCAGGTCGGACTGCATCAGGTCCAGCTCGCGCTCGGCGCGGCCGATCTCGTCGCGGCGGCGCGAGACCACGACGCGGGCGGCGGGGTCCTCGGGCTCGGCGCGGAACCGCTCCATGGCCTGGGTGATGCGCTGCATCGGCCGCACCAGCAGGAAGTTCAGCGACAGGTAGATCAACCCGCCGGCCAGGGCGGCGACGAAGACGGTGACCGCCGCCAGCCGGCCGAAATAGCCGATCAGCTGGGCCTTCAGGGGGGCGTCGGGCAGGACGATCTCGACGAACTCGGCCTCCTGGCGGAAGCGCGGCTCGGCCATCACCCGCACCATGCTGCCCGGCGCGCTCTTCAGGGTGAAGAACGGGGCGGCCAGCCACGAGCCGGGGTTCTGGCGGCGCAGGTCGACCAGGTAGGGCGGCTTGATCTTCAGGCCGCGCGGCTCGGCGGGCAGGACCAGGCGGCGGGCGCCGTCGACCTCCAGCGCCACGATCACCACGCCGGCCTGGTCGAGAAGCTGCTGCGAGACCTGTTCGGTGACCCGCCGCTCGGGGTCGGCGTCGGCGATGGTCGAGGCCAGTTCAGCGGCCCGCACCCGATCCAGCAGCCACTGTTCCTCGAAGGCGGCCAGGGCCGGCGGCAGGATGACGGCCCCGGCGATGGCGACGAACAGCACGGTGAGCAGCAGCAGGCGCGCCGACAGGCCGCCGGGCCACGGGAAGCGCCGCCCGGGCCCTGGCCCTGGTCGGGGAGTTTCAGTCTCTGACGGCGTGACCGGCTCGGCCATCTGTCTGGGTTACTTCACGTCGGCGGCTTCGGCAACGCGCCGGCGCCGCCAATAACGCCAGAGCGGCGGCAGCAAGGCCAGTGCGCCCATGGCCACGATCGGCAGATAGACCCTGGGCGAGAACAGGCTGTGCATCGTCACCGGCTCGCCGCTGGCGAAGATGTGGCCCAGGCCCGAGCCGATCCCCGCATAGACGAAGGAGCTGGGGATCATGCCCAGGAACGAGGCCAGCAGGTAGGTGCGCAGCGGAATGTTCATCAGGCCCGAGGCGACATTGACCAGCAGCAGCGGGAAGGCCGGGATCAGGCGCAGGGTCAGCAGATAGGAGAAGGCGTTGGTCTTGAAGCCCTCCTCGACCCGGGCCAGCAGCGCGCCCGGCTTGCGCCGCAGGAAGTCGCCGAAGGCGGTTCGGCAGACCAGATAGACCACCGTCGAGCCGCCGGTGGCCCCGGTCACCGCCGCCGCGCCGCCGCCGATCGGCCCGAACAGGAAGCCGCCGGTCAGCGACAGGATCAGGGCGCCGGGCAGCGAGATCGAGACGGTGGCCACATAGATCACGACGTAGATCATCGCGCATTTCAGCGGATGGGCCGCCGCGAAGCCCTGCAACGCCATGCCCTGGGCCTGCAGGGTCTCGAGCGACAGCTTGCCGGCCAGGCCGGTGGCCAGGGCCACGACCAGAAGAATCAGCAACGCGCCCAGCGGCCCGAAGCGGCGCAGCCAGGCCAGGGTGCTGTCGGGCGTCATGCGGCGCCGATCGCGTCGGTCACCGAGGCGAAACCCTCGGCGCGCAGCCGCGCCGCCAGGTCGCGCTTGATGCGCTCGACCAGGCCGGGGCCGCCATAGACCAGGGCCGAATAGAGCTGCACGGCGCTGGCCCCGGCGCGGATCTTGGCCAGGGCGTGGGCGCCGCTGGCGACGCCGCCGGCCCCGATCAGGACCAGCTCGCCTTTGCTGGCGGCGTGGAACCGGGCCAGCATGGCGGTGGAGGCGCGCAGCAACGGCCTGCCCGACAGGCCGCCGTCTTCGTCGGCCTGGGGCGAGGCGAGGTCCCCCGGACGGGCGATGGTGGTGTTGCTGACGATGATCCCGTCCAGGCCGGCGGCCTTGACCGTGGCGACGATGGCCTCGACCTCGCCGTCCTCCAGGTCGGGCGCGACCTTGAGGAAGATCGGGTAGTCGACCGTGCCCGCCGCCTTCAGCAGACCCCGCGCCTCGGCGATGCGGCCGAGCAGGTCCTCCAGCGCCGCCTTGGTCTGCAGGGCGCGCAGGCCCGGAGTGTTGGGCGACGAGATGTTGACGGTGAAATAGTCCGACAGACCCCACAGCCGGGTCAGGCCGGTGACATAGTCGGCGATGCGGTCGGCGGCGTCCTTGTTGGCCCCGATATTGGCCCCGACGATGACATCCCCGTTCTTGGGCCCGCGCTGGGCCTTGAGGCGCGACAGCCGGGCGGCGAACGGCTCCAGGCCCTGGTTGTTGAAGCCCATGCGGTTGATCACCGCCTGGTCCTGGGTCAGGCGAAACAGGCGCGGGCGCGGATTGCCGGCCTGGGCCAGGGGCGTGACGGTGCCGCATTCCACAAAGCCGAAGCCGGCCTTCGCCATGGCGGCCGGAACCTCGGCGTTCTTGTCGAAGCCGGCGGCCAGGCCCACGCAGTTGGACAGCGGCAAGCCGGCGACGGTGATCGCCAGGATCGGGTCGTCGACGTCGGACTGGCGCGGACCCAGCCCCGCCTTCAGACCCCTGATCGCCCAGCCGTGGGCGTCTTCCGGGTCCAGCGCCAGCAGGGCGCGGGCGGCGATGTCGTGCAGGCTCATGCGGGCAGCTCGCCGAGGGCCGGCGCGCCGTCGGCGCCCAGGGGCAACGGGCGCTCGGCCGAAACCTCGTGGATTTCCAGCGGACGGTAGAGGTGGGGGAACAGCGCCCCGCCGCGCGAGGCTTCCCATTTCAGCGCCGCGCCGAGGAGGTCGGCCTCGACGGTCAGCAGGACCAGGTCGGCCTGGCCGGTGAAGTACCGGGCGGCGGTTTCCTGGGCCTGGTCGGCGGCCGAGAAGTGGATGTAGCCGTCGGCCACGTCGACCGCCGAACCGGTGAACCGGCCCGCGGCGCGCGCGGCGTTCCACTCCCCGAGGGAAAGGATCTTGTAGATCTTGCTCATTCGCCGCCGTGCCCGCCGTTTTCCGAAGCATAGAACAGGTGGATCAAGGCCGGGGCTCCATCCGGATCGATCGAGAAAACCGCGACGGTGGCGGTGGGAAACTTGCCCCGCAGCTTGGCCAGGCGCGCCGGATCGGCCTGTCCGCCCATCGCCATGCGCACCGCCAGTTCGTGCAGGCCCGGGTTGTGGCCCACGACCATCACCGTGCCGGTGTCGGGGGCGTCTTCGCGAATCGCCGCCAGCACGTCCTGGGCCTCGGCGTGATAGAGGTCGCGGCGGACCTGCGCCTGGGCGCCCGGGAAGGCCGGGCTGGCCGCATCCCAGGTCTCGCGGGTGCGCCTGGCCGAGGACACCAGCGCCAGGTCGGGCGTCAGGCCGGCCTTGGCCAGGACCCGTCCCATCAGGGTCGCGTCGGCCTGGCCACGCGGGGCCAGGGCGCGCTCGAAATCTCCGCCCGTGGCGGCGTGCTGCTCGGCCTTGCCGTGGCGCATGAGGATCAGTCGGTCCATGATCCTCCATAGCCTTCGCCGTCGCGCTCCGGAAGCACGGTTGAAGACCTCTTGTGATGGGGCCAGTTGACACAGGGGACGCCAAGCGGTCCAAGGCGGGCATGGCAAATCTCGATTTCGCCGGGCCCGTGCTGTCGGAGGGCGGAACCTGGCGGTTCCCGTCCAGCCAGCCCTTGCGGCTCGACTCCGGCGCCCAGCTGGAAAATCTGGAGATCGCCTATCGCACCTGGGGCACGCTGAACGCCGACGGCACGAACGCCGTCCTGATCTGCCATGCCCTGACCCTCGACCAGCACGTGGCCGGCGTGCATCCGACCACCGGCAAGCCCGGCTGGTGGACCCGCCTGATCGGTCCCGGCAAGCCGATCGACCCGGCCCGGCATTTCGTCATCTGTTCGAACGTGATCGGCGGCTGCATGGGCTCGACAGGCCCCGCCTCGATCAATCCGGCCACCGGCCAGGCCTACGGCCTGACCTTCCCGGTGATCACCATCGCCGACATGGTGCGCGGCCAGGCCATGCTGATCGACGCGCTCGGGATCGAGACCCTGGCGGCCGTGGTCGGCGGCTCGATGGGCGGCATGCAGGTCCAGCAGTGGGCGGCCGACTATCCCGAGCGCCTGTTCTCGGCGGTGATCGTCGCCTCGGCCTCGCGCCATTCGGCCCAGAACATCGCCTTCCACGAGGTGGGTCGCCAGGCGATCATGGCCGACCCCGACTGGAAGGCCGGAGCCTATGCGCAAGGCAAGTCGCGGCCGGAGAAGGGCCTGGCCGTCGCGCGGATGGCCGCCCACATCACCTATCTGTCCGAGCCGGCCCTGCAGCGGAAGTTCGGCCGCGAACTGCAGCGCGACGGCCTGTCCTGGGGTTTCGACGCCGACTTCCAGGTGGAGAGCTACCTGCGTCACCAGGGGGCCAGCTTCGTCGATCGCTTCGACGCCAACTCCTACCTCTACATCACCCGGGCCATGGACTATTTCGACCTGGCCGCCAGCCACGGCGGGGTGCTGGCCCAGGCCTTCGCCGGGGCCCGGAACGTGCGCTTCTGCGTGCTGTCGTTCACCAGCGACTGGCTCTATCCGACCGCCGAGAACCGCCACATCGTCCGCGCCCTCACCGCCGCCGGCTGCCGGGCGGCCTTCGTCGAGATCGAGAGCGACAAGGGCCATGACGCCTTCCTGCTGGACGAACCGGTGATGGACGCCGCCCTGCAGGGGTTCATGGGTTCGGTGGACCGGGAAAGAGGACTGTGATGGGTCGCGTTTCCAAGGCCCTCCCCCCGTGGGGGAGGCGGCCGAAGGCCGGTGGGGGGAGTTTTGGGGCGGCTGGTCCGGGAAGTGATCGACGCCGTATCACTCCCCCCACCGTCGGCTTCGCCGACCCCTCCCCCAGAGGGGGAGGACCTAGATGATCCGGGAAGACTTCAAGGAAATCCTGCGCCTCGTCCGCCCCGGTTCACGCGTGCTGGACGTCGGCTGCGGCGAGGGCGTGCTGCTGGACCTGCTGACCCGGGAGAAGCAGGTCGACGGCCGGGGACTGGAGATCAGCGCCGCCGGGGTCGCCGCCTGCATGTCGCGCGGCCTGTCGGTGGTGCAGGGCGACGCCGACCAGGATCTCGACCACTTCCCCGACCGCACTTTCGACTACGCGGTGCTGTCCCAGACCCTGCAGGCCACGCGCCAGCCGCGCCATGTGCTGGACGAGCTGCTGCGCATCGCCGACCGGGCCGTCGTCTCCTTCCCCAATTTCGGCCACTGGCGGGTGCGCTGGTCGCTGCTGCATCGCGGCCGCATGCCCGAGACCGAGGCCCTGCCCCTGCCCTGGTGGTCGACGCCCAACATCCACCTGTGCACCCTGGCCGACTTCCTGGCCCTGACCGACGACCTGGACGTGCGGATCGACGCCTGCGCCGCCTTCGCCGGCCACGGCCCGGCCCGCCAGATCGACCCGACCAAGGCCATCGAGAACTGGCGGGCCGAGAGCTGCCTGTTCATGCTCAGCCGCAATCCGCCGGCGGCGGGAACTTCGGCGGCGGGGGAACCTCCGGCGATCTCGGGCGATCTCTTCGACGGATGAAACTTCGTCTCATGACCTACAATGTCCACCGTTGCGTGGGCACGGACCGCAGGCTCGACGTCGAGCGCGTGGCCGAGGTCATCGCCGCGGAACAGCCCGACGTGGTGGCGCTGCAGGAGCTGGACGTCCGCCGGGCCCGCACCCGGGGCGTGGACCAGGCCCACCGGCTGGCCGAACTGCTGAAGATGACCTCGCACTTCCATCCCGCCATGACGGTGGAGGAGGAACTCTACGGCGACGCCATCCTGACCTGGCTGCCCGAGAAGAAGGTCAAGGCCGACGGCCTGCCGCTCTACACCCGCATCCCGGGCCTGGAGCCGCGGGGCGCGATCTGGGTGACGGTCGATGTCGGCGGCACGCCGGTGCAGATCATCAACACCCACCTGGGCCTCGTGCCCCAGGAGCAGAGGCGGCAGGCCGCCGCCCTGCTGGGCGAGCAATGGATGGCGCACGAGGCCTGGAAGGCGCCGGGCATCCTGCTGGGCGACTTCAACGCCACGCCCTATTCGGCGACCTACCGGCTGCTGCGGGCCGCCCTGCGCGACGCCCAGTCCCAGAGCCCCACCTGGCGGCAGACGCCCACGGCGACCTTCCCGTCCAGCTTCCCGTTCATGCGTATCGACCACGTCTTCCTGACCAAGGGCCTGGAGACCGTTGGCGTCAGCTCGCCCTATGGCGCCCTGGCCCGCGCGGCCTCGGACCACCTGCCGCTGGTCGTCGACCTGGAGATCACCCCCGCAGATGATCCGGCAGGGCCGGCGGCGGGCCCATCAGGCGCGCCAACTCACGCCTGAGCCGCGTGCGGCGGCCCCAGGGCCGCCAGGCGTCGTCCGGGGCGGTGGCATCGCCCAGGCTCCAGTCGGCGATGAACTGCTGCACCCCGGTCAGCGGGCGGGGCGGCACGGGCGCCAGCCGCCGCGGCTCGCCGCCCTTGCGGTCCAGGGCGTTGATCGTCGCCGCCAGGCCGCCCTCGCGGTCGTAGGTCTCGAGCACATAGCCGGTCTCGTGATCGAGGAAGTGACCGATCAACCGGCCGAGGAAGGCGCGGATCGCCGCGCGGGAGGTCTCGTCGTCGCCCTCGAAGGCGATGTCGCACTCGGTGTCGAGGCCGATCGAGCGGTTGTTCAGGTTCGCCGAACCGAGCCGCAGCACGCGGTCGTCCATGATCGCCACCTTGGAATGGACGATGATCGCCGCCCCCTTCGGCGTGCGGGCGCTGAAGGCCGAGAACCGGCCGTGGACGTCGATCGCGTGCAGGCGGTTGATCGCCGCCGTCCGGGCGCTGTCCATGGTCATCTGGTCGAAATAGCTGGGGCTGTGGGCCGGCCCGACCGTCACCACCTCGGGGCCGTCGGCCTCGGCCAGCCGCTCGGCCAGGGCTTCGACGATGATCGGCGAGGTCAGGTACTGGTTCTCCAGATAGATCAGGCGCTTGGCCGACTTGATGCACGCCAGGTGCATCAGCATCGCCTCGTTGATCTCGGGGTCGCCCTTCCAGGCCGGCTGGGTGCGGCAGATGGCCAGGTCCACGGACCGCAGGTCCGGCGTCAGGAAGTCGGGCCAGGGCGCCGCCTCGGGCTTCGGGGAGGGCGCGAGGACCTCGCCGGTGGACTTGCGCCAGCGGCTGATGAACAGCTCGCCCAGGGCCTCGGCGGCCTTGCCGTCGACCATGGCCGCCACTTCGTGACGAGCAGGATAATGATGGCCCGTGGGCAGGCGACGGCGCGGGTCGTTGTCCAGGTGCTGGGTGGTGTCCCAGCGGTCGACGCCGATGTCGCCGCCGCTGACCAGGGCCACCGAGCCGTCCACCACCACCACCTTCTGATGATGGCTGGCGCTGGCCGGCAGGGTGTTGTCCAGGTGGTACTTCACCCGCGAACCGGCGAAGAACACCTGGCCGCGATGCGGGCCGAACAGCTGCGAGGCGGCGATCGGGAACGGCATGTCCCAGACCAGGATCCGCACGTCCAGCGCCGGGTTGAGCGCCGCCTGGCGGCGCAGCAGCAGGCCGATGCGATCGACGTGCTGCGGGTCGCGGCTCTTCCTCACCCGGTCGGGGTCCAGCCGCGTCAGCGGGTCGAACACCCAGGCCAGGATCCAGATCGATGTCTTGGCCGACAGCAGGATGGCCTTGAGGGCGTCGAACGCCTCGTCATTGTCGATGAACAGCGCCAGCCGATCCGCGGTCTCGACACGCCAGCAGGTGGAGCCCGGCGCAAGCAGCGAGGCGTGGGTGAGCGGAGATGCGTCTTCGGCCATGGTTCCCCTTTTGCCATGGAAATTCCTCAACGCATTGACCCATGTTATGGCTCCGCTTGCACTTCCCCCCGCAACGCGATTTCTGGACCGCCATGACCGCTCACGCCGATCACCACGTCCTGTCGGACCGCAAGCGCCTGTGGGCGTTCTGGGTCGGTTGCCTGGTCGTCACCGCCGGGGTCGTCCTGCACGTGCCGATGTACCTGATGGGCGCCGACATCGGCTACCGGCTGGCCGGGATGCCGATGGACTTGGGCATGACGGTGGGCATGCTGATGATCCCGCCCGGCTGCGCGCTGGCTGGCTGGGGCCTGCTGCCGCGCCGGGGCGTCCACCACGAGCATGACCACCACACCGTCGATGTCACCCCGCCCGAGGACGCGCCGCTGTCCCTGGCCCACTGGAGCCTGATGCTGGTGCTGGTGGTCGCCCTGATCATCGACATCATGAAGCCGGCCAGCCTGGGCTTCGTCGTGCCGGGCATGCTCAAGGAGTACGGGGTCTCCAAGGCCATGGTCGCCTGGCTGCCGTTCGCGGCCCTGAGCGGCACGGTGACCGGCTCGATCATCTGGGGAATCCTGGCCGACGTGTTCGGGCGGCGGGCCTCGATCCTGCTGTCGGCGGTGATGTTCGTCGGCACCTCGATCTGCGGAGCCATGCCCGATTTCTGGTGGAACGTGATCATGTGCTTCATGATGGGCGCGGCCGCCGGCGGCCTGCTGCCCGTGGTCTACGCCCTGCTGGCCGAGACCATGCCGTCCAAGCATCGCGGCTGGAGCCTGGTCCTGGTCGGCGGCCTGGGCGCGGTGGGCGGCTACCTGGCCTCCAGCAGTTGCTCGGCCCTGCTGCAGCCGGAGTTCGGCTGGCGGATCATGTGGTTCCTCAACCTGCCGACCGGCCTGATCCTGATCGCCCTGTCCGGCGCGATCCCCGAATCCGCCAAGTTCCTGATGACCATCGGCCGGATGGACGCCGCCCACGCGGTGATGAAGCGCTTCGGCTCGGTGGTGCGCGAGCGCGTCGAGACGCCCGAGGAGCATCACCACGTCCTGACCGTCCCGCCGATCTCCACGCGCTACGCCGGCATGACCCTGGCCCTGAGCATCGCCGCCGTCGCCTGGGGCCTGGTCAATTTCGGCCTGCTGCTGTGGCTGCCGGCCGAGCTGGTGGCCGAGGGGCACAGCGTCGGCGTCTCCAGCCAGCTGCTGGCCAAGTCGGCCCTGATCGCTTTCCCGACGGTGTTCGTCTGCGCCTTCCTCTACAGCCGCTGGAGCACCAAGTGGTCGCTGGTCGTCAGCATCGGCGTCAGCGCCCTGGGCGTGGCGGGGGTGCTGACCATCGGGCCCGGCGTCAGCCCGGTCCTGCCCGTGGCCCTGATGATCATCGGCACCAACGGCCTGCTGGCCATCCTGCTGCCCTACACCGCCGAAAGCTATCCGCTGAAGATCCGCGGCCGCGCCACCGGCTGGGTGGCGGCCTGCAGCAAGTCGGGCGGGCTGATCGCCCAGCTTCTGGGCATTCTCGCCGCCGTGCCGCCGCTGAAGGTGGCGGCCCTGATGATCATCGCGCCCCTGGTCCTGGCCATGGCGCTGATGGCCTGGTTCGGGACCGAGACGCGCGGTCGGGATCTGCGGGAGCTGGAGCGGTAGGAGCTTGGCCCCACCCACGGTCGTCATCCCCCGACTTGTTCGGGGGACCCAAGCCGAGTTTCAGAATTACAACCGGCCAGCGCGGCTTGGGTCCCCCGCATAAAGCGGGGGATGACGGAGGGGGTAGTAACTACCCCGCGATCGCCGCCGCGTCGCGCTCGCCGGTGCGGATGCGCAGGGCCTGTTCCAGGTCGAGCACGAACACCTTGCCGTCGCCGATCTTGCCGGTGTTGGCGGTGCGTTGCAGGGCCTCGACCACCGAGTCGACCACGTCGGTGGGCACGGCGATCTCCAGCTTGACCTTGGGCAGCAGCTTCACCTCGTACTCGGCGCCGCGATAGACCTCGGTCTTGCCCTTCTGGCGGCCGTAGCCGCGAACCTCGGTGACCGTCAGGCCCGAGGCACCGGCCTCGGTGACCGCCTCAAGCACGGCGTCGAGGCGGCTGGGCTTGATAACGGCGACGATCATCTTCATGGCGCGGCTCTCGCTGGCGACGGTGTGTGCGACTCAAGGCTAGGCCTGGAAATCGACGGCTCCAAGGGTCTTGCGGCATTTAGACCGCTCGGCGCCTTTCGAACAGGCGCCGGACCTCCTGGAGAGGGCGACAGCACCCCCTGCGCGAACACCCGCACCCGCGCACGGTTGCCGCGCGGCTTGACCGCGAAGGTCTGCTTGACCGCTTCCATCAGGATCAGGCCGGCGAAGCGCGGCCACAGCCGCGCCCCCACCTGCTCGAAGCCCTCGGCCCAGCGCGACATCACCGCCATGGGCGGCGCGTAGAGCGCCCGGGTCCAGCCGGCCGGCTCCAGGTCGGCCTCGCGCAGCAGGGCCTCCAGCTGGTGGCGGCTGAACGGACGGCCATGGCCGAACGGCGTGCCCTCGGCCCCGGCCCACAGGCCGTCGCGCGAGGCCACAGCGACGATCAGCCGGCCTGACGGGGCCATCACCCGCCAGATCTCGCGCAGCACGGCGGCGGGGTCGTCGGCCTCCTCCAGGGCGTGGACGGCCAGGATGCGGTCGAACATGGCGTTGGGGAACGGCAGGGCGGTCTCCTCGACCAGGGTCGCCTGGTTGCGCCCGCCGCTGGGCCAGACCTCGACCCCCTGGGTCGCCGGCATGGCCGCCACCACGCGCCGGGCGCTGGTGCGGGCCAGGTCGAGAAAGGGCGTGGCGTAGCCCAGGCCCAGCACGTCGAGGCCGCGCGCGTCGCCCCACGCCTCCTCGACCTTGCGGCCAAGCATCTCGCGCGCCGACCGCCCGAGGGGGGTGGCGTAGAAGGCCCTGAGATCGAGCACGTCGCGACGCATTGAGTCTCCCGGTCTGCAGCGTCATCTATGTAGGTGGGCGAACCGGTCGCGTCACGCCCGCCTTGAGGAGTCCCAGCATGTCGCTGACCGTCCACCAGTTTCCCTGCCTGTCCGACAATTACGGCTTTCTCGTGCGCGACGACGCCACGGGAACGACGGCGACCATCGACACGCCCGACGCCGACGCCATCCTGGCGCAGCTGGAAAAGCTGGGCTGGAGGCTCGACCTGATCCTCAACACCCACTGGCATCCCGACCATGCCGGCGGCAACGCGGCGATCCAGGCGGCGACCGGCGCGACCATCGTCGGCCCGCCCGAGGTCACCCGCATCGCGCCGCTGGACCGCCCCGTCGGCCAGGGCGACACGGTCCAGCTGGGCGAGACGACCCTGTCGGTGATCGACACCGGCGGCCACACCCTGGGCCACATCGCCTATCACGACGCCGAGGGCCACATCGCCTTCGTCGGCGACACCCTGTTCGCCCTGGGCTGCGGCCGGCTGTTCGAGGGCACGGCCGAGCAGATGTGGGGATCGCTGGGCAAGCTGACCGCCCTGCCCGACGAAACCACCGTCTATTGCGCCCACGAATACACCGCTACCAACGCCCGCTTCGCCCTGTCGGTGGACAGCGACCCGGCGCTCAGGGCCCGGGCCGACCAGGTGTTCGCGGCCCGCGAACACGGCGAGCCGACGGTGCCGACCACCATCGGCCTGGAGAAGGCGACCAATCCGTTCTTGCGCGCGCCCCTGCTGCGCCCCCATCTGGCGCCCGCCGAAGCGTTCGGCGAGATTCGCGCCGCCAAGGACGGTTTCAAGGGATGAACACGACGGCTTCGGGATTGGGCGTTTCCGGCGACCTGGGCGCCAAGGAGATCATCCGCCTGCTCGACCTGGCCCCGCACCCGGAAGGCGGCTGGTACAAGCGCACCTTCGCCGACGCTTCAGTCGATGGCGCCCGGCCGGCCTCGACGGCGATCTACTACCTGCTGCAGGCCGAGGAGATGTCGGCCTGGCACCGGATCGACGCGGTCGAGATCTGGCACTACCACGCCGGCGCGCCGATCTCGCTGACCCTGTCGCCGCCCGACGGCGTCGGCATGACCGCCCACACCCTGGGCCCCGACCTGCGGGCCGGCTGCCGGCCGCAGGTGGTGGTGCCCACCGGCTGGTGGCAGACCGCCGTCAGCCTGGGCGCCTGGACCCTCGTCGGCTGCACCGTCGCCCCGGGGTTCGACTTCGCCGGGTTCGAACTGGCGCCGGAAGGGTGGCGGCCGACGGCCTGAAGCGCAGCGCGCGGCGGACGCCCACGAAAAAGGCCCCGGATCGCTCCGGGGCCTTTCCTTCAGGGGGCGATCGAGGCCGGCTCGGCGACCGGCTCCGGATTGGTGTCGTCCGAGCCGTGCGACCACTTCTTGAGGACCGGCGACAGGGCCAGGAACAGCACGCCGATCCCGATCGAGATCAGGCCGATGATCTTGAACACCAGCAGCGACTGGGCCATGGCCGCGGCCGGGTCCAGCACCTGGCCGCCGATGGTCTCGGTGGAGGCGATGCCGGCGATCCAGCCGCCGAACAGGTTGGCCATGGCCAGGGCCATGTACCAGACCGCCATCACGAACGAGACGATCGACAGCGGCGACAGCTTGGTCATCTGCGACAGGCCGACCGGCGACATGAACATCTCGCCCGAGGTGTGCAGCATGTACATGACGATCAGGAAGATCAGCGGCATGCGGAACGCCCCGTCGGCGAAGTTCGCCCCGATCAGCAGGATCAGGAAGCCGGCGCCGACCTGGATCAGCGACAGGCCGAACTTGACCATCGGGCCCGGATTGCGGCCGCGGAAGCCCAGGAAGGTCCACATCGCGGCGAACACCGGGGCGAAGATCAGGATCCAGCCGGCGTTGATCGCCTGGGTCTGGGCGGCGTTGAACGAGGTGTTGACCCAGAAGCCGCTCTTGGGGTCGATCCCCGCCGCCGCCAGTTGCTCGGGCGCGCCCAGGATCACCGCGCCGTTGAACCAGGTCACGGGCTTGGACAGCAGTTGCAGGTTGACGTTGGTGGCCGCGAACAGGTTCAGCGAGGAGCCGGCCTGCTCGAACAGGGTCCAGAACACCACCGCGCCCAGCACCAGCACCACGGCCAGCAGCAGCCGCTCGCGCTCGACCTTCTGGCACTTCACGAACGCGAACCACAGGATGTAGCCCAGCGAGCCGAACATGCCGGCGATCAGGGTGGCGCTGACCACCGGGGTGTACTGCACCAGGAAGAACACCAGGCCGACGACGCCCAGCGACGAGAGATAGATCAGGCCCTCGCGGTTGACCGGGCCGACCACCGGCGCCTTGAGCCGCTTGGGCTCGGGCGGCTCGCCCTTGCCCAGCAGCCAGGGCTTGCCCAGCACGAAGACGATGAAGCCGGCCAGCATGCCGATGCCCGCCATGCCGAAACCGGCGTTCCAGCCGACATTGACGCCCAGCAGGCCGCAGAGGATCGCCGCCCAGAACGAGCCGAGATTGATGCCGTAGTAGTAGAGCGTGAAGCCGGGGTCGCGGCGCGGGTCGCCCTGCGGATAGAGCTGGCCCACCAGGGTGGCGACATTGGCCTTCATGAAGCCCACCCCGACGATGATCAGCGCCAGGGCCAGCCAGAAGATGTTGAGATAGAGCGGGTCGCGGTCCTTGACGCCCAGTTCGTAGCTGCCCTTGGGCAGCACGCCGGGGATCGCCGACTGGGCCGGCAGGTTCTTGATCTCGAAGTCGCCCTTGTCGTTGGCCGACACCTCGTAGGGCTTGTCGGCGACCAGGATCTTGGCGACGCGTTCCTCGCCGCGGCCGTGGACCTGGAATTCGTAGGTCTGGCCGGCATAGGCCAGGGTTTGGGTCGCCGGACGGCCCTCGACCGCCATGGTCAGGTGGCCGGCCACCAGCAGGATGGCCCCGAAGGCCACGGCCTTGCGGGTGCCCAGATAGCGGTCGGCCAGGAAGCCGCCGAGCAGCGGCACGATATAGACCAGCGAGGTGTAGGAGCCGTAGTGGCCGCCGGCGGTCTTCGAATCAAACAGGAAGTGCTGGGTGAGGTAGAAGATCAGCAGGCCGCGCATGCCGTAGTAGGAAAACCGCTCCCACATCTCGGCCAGGAAGCAGATGATCAGGCCGCGCGGGTGGCCGCGCAAAAGCTGGATAAGCACGGGCACGCCAGTCACGAGCGTGACCAGGATCCCCACGGCGACAACGATATTCATTCACGAACCTTGAGATCTTCAAGCGGCGCTGGCGTCGATCTGGTCGTTTCGCCCTCGCCCTCCCCATTCGGCGGGGAGAAGATCACGGGAGTCGGCGTTTCACAAGCAATGGCTTGCCGCCTTGGAGCCCCACGGGGGCTCCGCGCGTTTCTTCAAGACCGTCATCACGATACGGGAGAAACCAGCATGACGACGCCAGGTCAGGATCATCCGATCACGTGCTCGCGCGAGCCGGGACGGGTGGAGGTGCTGTTCGAGGGCCACGAGCTGGCCGACAGTGGCGACGTGCTGCTGCTGCGCGAGGCGAACCTCGCGCCGGTCCGCTATTTCCCGCGCGCCGACGTGGCGATGGACTTCCTGCGCAAGTCCGGCACGGTCACCCAGGACCCGTACAAGGGCCCGGCGACCTACTACACCCTGGTGCGCGACCGGCAGATCATCGAGGACGCCGCCTGGTCCCATGAGGCCCCGCCGCTGGGCGTCAGCCAGATCACCGGCCGCCTGGCCTTCCATCCCGACTACGTCGAGTTCAAGCGCGCCGGACTGACGCCGGCCGAGACCCGGGCGCTGGATGTCAACGACGTGGTCCGCCACACCGACAGCGGTTCGGGCGCCAGCCAGGCCGAGCACTGGCCGCCCAATGTCGACATGCCCGACGACGAGGCCTGGGAAGGCGACGCCATCCGGGACGACGAGCCGGGGCTCATTGACCGACCCTATCGGGGAACCGGCGCCATATGAGCCGCGTTCGCCTATGAGGTTCGTAAATGTTCGTTAGCGTTTCAGGCGCTCCATAACGGCAGCGCTTGAGCGCGAAGCCTCCCCAGAGGGGCGCCGGAGGAAACGCCATGGCCTATGTAGGCTACGATCCCCACGCCCGCGCCGCGGCGCGGCCCACAGCGCCCGGACGCAGCTTGCCGCCCGTGGCCTGGGGACGCCTGGTGGCCGTCGCCGCCAGCCTGGTGGCCTGGGCCGGCATCATCGCGGCGGCGCGCGCCATCTTCTTCTGACGCTCTCACGCCCACCACGGCCGTCATCCCGGACCAGCCCGCAGCGCGCCGATCCGGGACCAATGCGTGAACGCAGGCGCTTGCGCCCCTAGTAGGCGAAGTCCTCGAACACCCGGTTGATGTCGCCCTTCCAGGCGCCGTTATAAAGCGCCAGCAGGCGTTCGGCGGGGGTGATCCCGCTGTCGGCGATCTCTTCCAGCTCGCCCAGATAGATCGACTCGTCCAGGAAACCGCCGTTGAGGTGGGCGCGGGCCTTGAGGCCCTGCTTGGCGACGGCCACGAAGTCCTTGGCCACCTCCTGGGCCGTGCGGCCGGCCACCTTGGCCTTGAGGCCCAGCTTCGGCACGTCGCGGCGCAGGCCGGCGCGATCCTCCGCCGTCCAGTCCTTGCAGAGGTCCCAGGCCGCGGCCAGGGCGGCGTCGTCGTAGAACACCCCGGTCCACAGGGCCGGCAGGGCGCAGAGACGGCTCCACGGCCCGGCGTCGGCCCCACGCATCTCCAGATAGGTCTTCAGCCGCACCTCGGGGAACAGGGTCGTGGTGTGGTCGGCCCAGTCCTTGATCGAGGCGTACTCGCCCGGCAGTTCGGGAATCTTGCCGTCGATGAAGTCGCGGAAGCTGCGGCCGGCCAGGTCGATGTAGCGGTCGCCGCGCTTGGCGAAATACATCGGCACGTCCAGGGCGTAGCGGGCGTAGCGTTCGAAGTCGAAGCCGTCCTCGAACACGAAGTCCAGCAGGCCCGTGCGGTCGGGGTCGGTGTCGTTCCAGACGTTGGCCCGGGCCGACAGGAAGCCGTTGGGCTTGCCCTCGGTGAACGGCGAATTGGCGAACAGGGCGGTGACGATCGGCTGCAGGGCCAGGCTCATGCGGAACTTGGCGACCATGTCGGCTTCGGACGAGAAGTCGAGATTGGCCTGCACGGTGCAGGTGCGCAGCATCATGTCCAGGCCCAGGTTCCCGACCTTGGGCATGTAGTTGCGCATGATGACATAGCGGCCCTTGGGCATCACCGGAACCTCGTCACGCCGCCAGAGCGGCGAGAAGCCCAGGCCCAGGAACCCCAGGCCCAGTTCGTCGGCGACGGTCTTGACCTCGTCCAGGTGCTGGCCGGTCTCCTCGCAGATGTCGTGCATGGTCAGCAGCGGCGCGCCGCTGAGCTCGAACTGGCCGCCGGGCTCCAGGCTGACATTGGCGCCGTTACGCTCCAGCCCGATGATCGTCGGGCCTTCCATCACCGGCTTCCAGCCGAAGCGCTGCAGGCCGGTCAGCAGGGCGTGCACGCCGCTGGGCCCCTCGTAGGGAACGGGCCGGTTCGTGCCCAGGTAGAAGCCGAACTTCTCATGCTCGGCCCCGACCCGGAACTGCGCCTTGGGCTTGGAGCCCTCGGCGAAATAGGCGGTCAGATCGTCCAGCGTCAGCGGACGCTCCTGGCTCATGGCTTCGGCCATCGGCCTTCCCTCCCAAAACACGCATCCAGAAGAGAGGGGATTTTCCCTCCGACCCGCCCGCGAAATGCCGTGCTGCGCAGTTGGGCGTTTTCTTAGCGAACCTCAAGGGGCGCGCCCAGCCTTTCGCAACAGTCGAGGTTCCGCTCGCGGCCTCCAAGCCGAATTTTGGCGTCAGGTCGATCGGACCAAGGTCTTTTCCCGACGGACTTGCCGTGCGAAGCTCAACCCTGGGACACCGCTCCTCAGCCCGGCACGCGCACCGCCGCCCCTGCCCGACCCTCAACGGTTCACGTGATGCCCCACGCCACTCAGCACATCACCTTCGGTCGCGCCGCCCCCGGCGTCGTCGTGCGCGACATCCAGGCCGCCTACGCCTTCTATTCCGGGGTTCTCGGCTTCCGGAAGACGTTCGAGAACGGCAACCCCGTCGGGTTCATGATCCTCGAGAAGGACGCCGCCGAGATCCATCTCAGCCAGGCCCGCGAGCATCGCGCGACGACGATCAACGTCCTGCACATGTACGTGGACGACGTGGCGGCCCTTTACGCGGTCTGCCAGGCGGCCGGCGTGCGGATCATCAAGTCCCTGCAAGACAAGGACTATGGCCAGCGCGCCTTCGTCTTCGCGGACCCGGACGGCAACCGCATCGACGTGGGCGAGGAACTCTGAACGTCGGTTGACCGGACTCCGGATCGCGTCCGCCCTACCGCCAGTCCCCCGCCGCCGCCTGCCACAAGGTCATGGCCGCGATGGCGGCGGTGTCGGCCCGCAGGATGCGCGGGCCCAGCGAGACCGGGATGACGAAGGGCAGGCTGCGCAGCCGCTCGCGCTCCTCCGGCGCGAAGCCGCCTTCCGGACCGATCAGGATGGCGGCCGGCGCCCCCGTGCCGGTCACCGCCTCGATCATCGGCCTGGCGTCGCCGCCCTCGTCGCAGAAGACCAGGCGACGGGCCGGATCCCAAGTGTCGAGGATCTTGTCCAGCTTCTGCGGGTCGTCGATCACCGGCACGTCGAGGCGACCGGTCTGCTCGGCGGCCTCGATGGCGATGGCGTCCAGCCGGCCCAGCTTGAGGAAGTCGACATTGGTGCGCCGGGTCTGGGTCAGGCGCACGCGGCGCGCGCCCAGTTCGGCGGCCTTCTCGACGATGGTCTCGACCCGGCCGCGCTTGACCATGGCCACCACCAGGTCGAGGTCGGGCGCGTGGTCCTGCGGGCGGGTCTGTTCCTCGGCGCGCAGCAGGCAGCCGCGCTTGCCGGCCTCGGTCAGGCTGGCGCGCCACTCGCCGTCCTGGCCGTTGAACACCAGGATCTCGTCGCCGACCGACAGCCGCATGACGGCGGTCAGGTAGCGCGACTGGTCGATACTGGGCGCGACGCCGGCGCCGGCCTTGAGGGGATGGGGGACGAAAAGACGGATCATGACGCCCTTCTAGCGCAACTGCATGTTCCGGGGGTAGGCTCCCCCCATGACCAAGTCCCGCGACTATGACGAAGAGCTGCGCGACCTGCAGCTGGCCCTGATCACCCTGCAGCGACAGGCGATCAAGGAGGGTTGGAAAACCCTGACCCTGTTCGAGGGCCGGGACTCGGCTGGCAAGGACGGGGCCATCGCCCGGGTGGTCGAGCACGCCCACCGCCGCGCCACCCGCGTCATCGCCCTGCCCGCGCCCTCCGAACGCGAACGGAGCGAGTGGTACTTCCAGCGCTATGTGAAGGAACTGCCGGCCGCCGGCGAGGCCGTGGTCTTCAACCGCTCCTGGTACAACCGCGCCGGGGTCGAGCGGGTGATGGGCTTCTCGACGCCGGAGCAGCAGGAGCAGTTCCTGCGCGACGTGCCGGCCTTCGAGCTGATGCTGGTGCAGAACGGCACGCGGCTGACCAAGCTGTGGCTGGACATCGACCGCGAGGAACAGGCCGTGCGCCTGGAGGCCCGCCGCAAGGATCCGCTGAAGGCCTTCAAGGTCAGCGACCTGGACGCCGTGGCCCAGGCCAAGTGGGACGACTACTCCAAGGCCCGCGACGAGATGCTGATCCGCACCCACTCGACCCCCGCGCCGTGGATCTGCGTGCGGGCCAACCACAAGAAGGCCGCGCGGTTGAACATCCTGCGCTGGCTGCTGCACGCGGCCGGGTCGAAGAAGGCGCTGAAGGGGGTGGAGAAGCCCGATCCGGAGGTGATCTTCCCGTTCGAGCCGGCGGCGATCGAGGATGGGCGGCTGGCGAAGTAGGCGGGGTGATCACTTGCCCCCTCCGGGCCTGCGGCCCTCCTCCCCCATAGGGGGAAGAGTTTAGAGCGCGAGGCTCCGCCCCCTATGGGGGCGGACAGACCGCGAAGCGGTCAGGTGGGGGCAAGTCCCCCGCCTCACTCCACGTCCCACTCGAACGCCTTGTCCAGCCAGTCTCCCAGCCGTCCGTCCGGCCGCGCCAACGCGGAGATTCGCGCCATCTCGCCATCCGACAGCGCGAAGTCGAAGATGTCGAAGTTCTCGGCCAGTCGGGTCGGATTCTTGGTGCGCGGGATGGTCACCACGCCCTGCTGAACCTGCCAGCGCAACGTCACCTGGCCCGGCGTCTTGCCGTGCGCCTCGCCGATCTCGATCAACACGGGATCGCCGGCGACCTTGCCCTGGGCCAGGGGCGACCAGGCGGTGATCGAGGCGCCGATCGCCCGCGCCTTGGCGATCAGGGTCTTCTGCGACAGGTAGGGGTGGTACTCGACCTGGTTGGTGGCGATGGGCGCCTCCGACGCCGCCTGGGCCTTGGCCATCAGGCCCGAGGGGAAGTTGGACAGGCCGATGGCCCGGGTCAGGCCGCGGTCGCGCACGTCGTTCAGGGCGGCCATGGTCTCGACCAGGGCCGGCCTGGGCTTGGGCCAGTGCAGCAGCAGCAGGTCGACCTGCGGGACCCTCAGCTTGCGAAGACTCTCGTCGACCGACCGCTGCAGATCGCCATGCGCGAAATGCTCGACCCATACCTTGGTGGTCAGGAAAATCTCGGCGCGCGACACGCCGGTGGCCGCCAGGGCCGCGCCGACGTCCTGTTCGTTGCCGTAGATCTGGGCGGTGTCGATGTGGCGATAGCCCAGTTCCAGGGCCCGCTCGACCAGCGGCTGGGCGCTGCCGTCCTCCAGCTGCCAGGTGCCCAGGCCGATGACCGGCATGGCGACGTCGCCCGAGCGGATGTCGGGAATGGAATGCGGCATGGCGGGGCTCCGGAAAGGCTCAGGCGGATATAGGACGCCGCGCCGGGGGCGCCAGCCGCGATTGCAGGTGCTGCAGGCCGGTGAGGGCCAGGGTCACGACGTAGAACCCGGCGCCCATCGCCAGCATGGTGACCAGCACCGCGCCGTAGCCGTGCTTGGCCACGTCGAGGAACGGATAGGGATAGAAGCCGCTGAACGCGCCGTGCAGCAGCGACCAGGCGCCGTACAGGGCGGGGAAGACCAGCGCCTTCCAGGCCGTGGACCACCGCGCCGCCTCGCGCGGCGGCGCGATCAGGAAGTCCAGCAGGTACAGCGCCGGGGTCACGCTGTGCAGCAGGGTGTCGGCGACCAGTTGCGCGCCCTGCGGGTTCCAGAGCCCGGCCAGCAGGGTGTGATAGATCGCCGCCGTCACGGCGATATAGACCGAGACCGCCACCCGGGTTCCGGCCCGCGCCGCCCACCGGCCCAGCGGTGTCGCCGGCGCCAGGACCGACGCGCCCAGCAACACCGCGACCGCCAGGTTGCTGAGGATCGTGAAGAAGCTGAAAAACCGCACCACCGCCTGGCCCAGCTCCGGCCCCGCCTTGCCGTGGATCATCAGCCAAAGCTGCAGGATGACGCCGCCCCAGACGATCAGGGCCGCGCAAGCTCGCCAGGTCTTCATGATCCAGAACCTTTCATCGCGTCATGGGCCTTCAACGCCTTCTTCGGCGTCACTTCGCGCCAGCGGCGCTCCAGCAGGCGTTCCACCGTGCCGGGATGGACGCGCGACAGGCGGACCAGCACATAGGGATAATTGCGGTAGTGGTCGGTGACGTAGAAGGTCTCGGGCTCGGCCTCGATCAGCATCTCGCGCTCGTCCAGGCCGACGCCCGGACAGACCAGGGTGTCGCCGTCCTCCTTGAGCCGGGTCAGGAACTTGCCGTGCGCCTTGAGGCAGTCATAGCCATAGGACGTGCCGTCGGCGACGCCGGGCAGGCTGAACGCGAAGGCGCGCACCTCGTCGAAGGTCATGATCGCAGATCCCGGGGGGTCAAAGATCCATGGGCTGTCCCGCCCGCGACGACTATAGGGAGAAGATGGACGCTGAAAACACCCCCTCCCCCAAAGAGCTGGCCCCATCGAGCTTGGCGTCACCGGTCCTGGTGTTGGGGGCCACCAGCCTGATCGGCGACTTCCTGCTGGCTCGCCTGAACGCCGCCGGGATCGAGCCGATGGCGCTCAGCCGCCAGCCGCCCAGCGACGACGTCTGCTGGGTGGACGCCGACCTGGCCGATCCCGATCTGGCCGACGAACTGCCGCCCGTCGCCACGGTGTTCTCGCTGTCGCCGATCTGGCTGCTGCCCCAGGCCCTGCCGGCCCTGAAGGCCGCCGGCATGACGCGGCTGGTGGCGTTCTCCTCGACCAGCCGCTTCACCAAGCAGAATTCGCCCGACGCCGCCGAGCGCGGCGTCGCCAAGGCCCTGGCCGACGCCGAGGCCAAGGTCGAGGCGTTCTGCGCCGAGCGCGGCGTGGCCTGGACGATCCTTCGCCCCACCCTGATCTATGTCGAGGGCCGCGACGGCAATGTCAGCCGCCTGGCCAGCCTGATCCAGCGCTTCAAGATCCTGCCGCTGTCGGGACGCGGCGAGGGCCTGCGCCAGCCGGTCCATGCCGAGGACCTGGCGATCGGCGCCCTGGCCGCCGCCGCGGCCCCGGCCGCCCACGACAAGGCCTACGACCTGACCGGCGGCGAGACCCTGACCTACCGGGTGATGGCCCAGCGGGTGTTCGAGGGCCTGGGCCGCCGGCCGGCGATCCTCAGCCTGCCGCCGTGGCTGTTCCGCCTGCTGCTGACCCTGGCCCGGCCGTTCTATCCCGGGGCCACGGCGACCATGGGCGACCGCATGGCCCAGGACCTGACCTTCGACGACGCGCCGGCCCGGCGGGATTTCGGGTGGGCGCCCAGGGATTTCCGGCCTCGGTTCTGAGCGCCGAGGATAGACTGGGGACACACACTCGCCCCACCGCTTTCGCCATGTGAACCAAGAACTTGCCGCGAGTGTGTGTCCCCGGACCTGCCGCTGACCTCTACTCCACGTCGCTCAGCACCATGGCGAACGGAACCCGCGCACCGTCGCGGTCGACATAGCCGCTGACCAGCTTGTGGTCGGGATTGAGCACGCCCAGGTCGACGTCCTCGGTGGGGAACATCACCACCCGGCGGTCGCCGATGCAGATCAGCAGCTCGTAGCCGTCATGGGCCCGTTGCGACATCGCCTTGAGCCGCGAATAGTAGGGTTCGCGCGTCCACGACGCCGGCTTGCCCGGATCGACCACCACGTTAAGCCGCTTGCCGTCGCGGTCGGCGTACATCAGGAAGCCCGCCCGATTGGGCCGCCAGGCGTCGTCCAGCTTTTCCGAGGTCAGCCACATGCAATGGAAGCCCCGGCAGGCGCTGGGCCGGCCGTCATAGTCGCCGCAGCCCGAGCCCTTGCGGAACTTGCCGCACTAGGCGCCGGCTGGCTTGTCCAGCTCGCTGATGTGCAGGACCTTGCAGCACATGCCGCAGTCGCCGCAGGCCTTCGAAACGGTGGTGTCGGTCATGCCGGGATCTCGCGCACCAGGCCGTAGTCGACGTCGCGGTCAGGCAGGATCTCGTAGCCCCGCTGTCCGACCAGCACGTTGAGCGTCAGGCCCTTGGGCGCGCCGCGCGCCGCCCAGGCCTTGAAGGTGTCGTAGAACGGCGCGCGCCGCCAAGCGTCGGGCGAGGCCGGATCGACCTCGACCACCAGGGCCTGGCCGTCGTTCTCGCGGTGCAGGACGAACCGCGCCCGGTCGGGCCGCCAGCGGTCGTCCAGGTTGGGCGCGCGCAGCCAGTAGCAGGAGAAATCGGCGCAGGCCCGAGGCCGCTCGGCATAGATCCCGCAGCCCGCGCCCTTGCGGAAATGGCCGCACCAGACATGCGGCGCCTTGTCGATGGCCTTCACGCCCATCAGCTTGCAGCACATGCCGCAGTCGCCGCAGGTCCTGTCTTGCGCCGCCTCGCCCACCGTTCGTCGCCTCGCAAATCGTCAGGAGACGGATTTATCGATTTTTCGTGACGGTTTTTCGCGCGCGCCTATTCCGGCGCCGCGCCCTCGCTCCACACCGCCAGCTCGTTGCCGGACGGGTCGGTGAACTGGAAGCGCCGCCCGCCGGGGAAGGCGAAGATCGGCTTGGTGATCGCCGCGCCCGCCGCCGTCACCTTGGCCAGCATGGTCTCCAGGTCGTGGGCGTAGAGCACCACCAGCGGCTTGGCCGGGACGTCCGCCGGGTCGTGGAAGAAGCCGCCGTCCGCGCCCTGCCCCTCGAAGGCCGCGTAGTCGGGGCCATAGTCGGTGAAGGTCCAGCCGAAGGCCTGGCCGTAGAAGGCCTTGGTGGCCGAAAGATCGCCAGCGGACCATTCGATATAGTCGATCTTGCCGTCTTCGCGCATGGCCGAGCCTTTCAGTTGTTCCCTTATTGTTCTAGTTCGCGACTAGGGCAGAGTCCAGACGCTGGTGCGCTTGACCGCCATGTCCTCAAGCTCGCGGGTGGTCGGCACCTGGTACTCGGCCAGCTTGGCCAGGCCGTCCTTGGGAAAATAGGTGCGGCCCGGGTCGCCGATCAGTACCGTCGCGCCCGCCGCCCGGCCCTGGGCCAGCCAGGCCATCACGGCCTCGGCCATCGGGCGCTCGTAGCAGATGTCGCCGGCCAGCAGCACGTCGGCAGCCGGCGGCGGGGCGTCCAGCAGGTTGACCTCGGTGAACGCGACCTCGACCCCGTTGGCCGCCGCGTTGACGCCGATCGCCGCCTCGCAGAACACGTCGATGTCGGCCGCCAGCACGCTGGCCGCGCCCGCCTTCATGGCCGCGATCGCCACCAGCCCCGAACCGCTGGCGAAGTCGATCACCCGTTTCCCCGCCACCATCCCGGGATTGTCGAGGATGTAGCGCGCCAGGGCCTGGCCGCCGGCCCAGGCGAAGGCCCAGAACGGCGGCGGCAGGCCGATCTCGGCCAGGGCCTCCTCGGTCAGCTTCCAGATCGGGGTGATCTCGTCGGCGAGGTGCAGCCGCAGTTCGGGCGTGTGCGGCGGAGCCTGAAGCCGGGTGTTCTCGAGGATGAAGACGCGGCGGCCGGCGAGGGTGGCTTCGATCATGCGCCGCCTTAGAGCATCGCGGCCGTTTCGACGCGAGACCTTAGGCCGGAACCCGGCTCGACGCCGCCTTCAGCACCGACAGATAGCCGGGCGCGGTCAGCATGGTCCCGGTCAGGCCCTTCTGCACCAGCAGCCGGTGCGCCTTGGGCAGGTTCCAGCACGGCATGTGCATGAACAGGTGATGCTCGGCGTGGAAGTTGACGTGGTAGGGCGCGATCAGGGCGCGCTCGATCCAGTTGGCGCGGGTGGTGCGGGCGTGGCGGAACGGGTCGGGCTCGTCCTTGGCCACCAGGGCGTGCTCGGCGATGTTGCGCAGGCGGGTGACCAGCGGGAACCAGGTCGCCATCGGCACGATCCACAGGGCCAGCCAGGCCCACCACAGACCGGCCGCGCTGAGCACGACCAGCAGACCCAGGTTCCACAGCAGGAACGGCTTCTGCCGCGCGACCTCGCCACTGAAGATCGCGCCTTTCGGCTGGTCTCCCTTCAGCTTGCCCAGCAGCGGCCCGAACCGCTGCTTGAAGAAGGTCTGGCCGGTCAGGTCGCGGATGATCTTGCGGCGCAGCGAGGCCCGGGTGGTCGGGAACGGGGCCGACAGCACCAGGTCCGGGTCCTCGGCCTGCTGGGCGAACTTGTGATGGGTCAGGTGGTAGGGCCGGTACTTGGCCAGGGACGCCCCGGTCGGGGCCGCGCATAGCCACTCGCCCACCCCGTCGTTGACCTTGAGGTCGGGGTGCAGCCCGCCATGGGCCGCCTCGTGCATCAGGATGGCCAGGCCCAGCTGGCGCGCCCCGATCAGCATCACCGCCAGCAGATAGGTCAGCGGGTTGGGCCAGATCACGAACAGGGCGCCGGCCGCGATGATCACCGCCCAGGCATGGGCGACCAGGGCCAGCCCGATCCAGCGCGAACGCGCCGAAAGCGGGGCCCATTCGGCGGGCGTGAACAGCTCCGAGGGTTTGACGCGGGATGCTACGGCCATGGGACAATCATGCCACATTCAGCATCAGGCTTACAGGATGACGCGGCGTAACCGTCTGGAGAGACCCATGAAAATGCTTCTGACCACCCTGGCGCTGGCCCTCGTCGCCGGTTCCGCTAGCGCCGCCAGCTTCGACTGCGACCGGGCCCGCGCCCCCGACGAGAAGGCGATCTGCGCGAACCTGGCGCTGAACGACAAGGACGTGCGGATGGCGGTGCTCTACGACATCAACCGCAAGACCCTGGCCATGGGCGGTCGCGGCGCCCTGGAGGACCAGCAGCGCCAGTGGCTGCGCGACCGCCGGGGCTGCGGGGCCCAGCGCGCCTGCCTCAACCGGTCGTATGACCGCCGGCTGGGCGACCTGGAGCGGAGCCTGGAGCGGGTCTATCGCAACGGGCCGTTCTGAGATTTGACGGCGGCGGTCTCTAGAACCCCGCCGGCTTCCACATCCCCGCCACCAGGGCCAGGAACAGCACGAACCCCGCATGGGTGTTGGACTTGAACAGGGCCAGGGCCCCAGCCGGGTCGTCCAGCCGCAGGGCCGCGGCCTGGCGCGACAGATGGAGGGCCAGCAGCCCCGCCAGCGGCAGGAACAGCGGTCCGAGGTTCCCGGCCCAGGCCGCGGCGACCACCAGCGCGAAACAGGCGACATAGAAGGCCAGCACGCCGCGCGGCGCGGCCTCGCCCAGCCGACGGGCCGACGACTTCACCCCGGCCAGGGCGTCGTCCTCCAAGTCCTGCACAGCGTAGATCGTGTCGTAGCCCAGGGTCCAGAAGATGCCGGAGGCGTAGAGCAGCACGGCCGGCCAGGCCAGGGTGTGGGTGGCGGCGGCGTAGCCCAGCAGCGCCCCCCAGTTGAAGGTCAGGCCCAGCCAGGCCTGCGGCCACCAGGTGATGCGCTTCATGAACGGATAGGCCGCCACCAGGCCCAGCGACAGCACGCCCAGGCCCACCGCCAGCCAGCCCAGGGTCAGCAGGATGCAGAGGCTGACCAGGCAGCAGCCGACCACGAAGCCCCAGGCCTGCCGGACGCTGATCAGCCCAGCCGGAATCGGCCGCATGGCCGTGCGGCTGACCTGGGCGTCGAAGTCGCGGTCGACGATGTCGTTGAAGGCGCAGCCGGCCGCCCGCATCAGGGCCGCGCCGACGAAGAAGGCGATCAGCAGCCACGGGTTGGGCCACTGGCCCTTGCCGGCCGCCGCCAGAGCGATGCCCTGCCAGCCGGGCAGCATCAGCAGCCAGATCCCCGCCGGCCGGTCGAACCGGCCCAGCTTCAGCCAGGGCCGTAGAGGCGGCGGCGCATGGCGGTCGACCCAGTTGCCGGCGGCGGCGTCGGGCAGGATGGCGGTGTCTGGCGAACTCATGGTCCATGGCTTAGCCCCGCGATCCCGCCTCGCGCAACGGCTGGCGATTGGCGATCAGGTCGCGCGGCGCTAGGAACGGTCACGGGGCTCACGGGGGCGAGGCGTCGATGTTTCCTTTTTCGGTCGACGGTCGGGTGCGTCTCCAAAGCGCTCGAAACGATGATCAGGTCCTGAAAGGGGTCCAGGACCGGCTCGACGCGACCGGCGCCACATGGTCTGCGATCCGCGACGGCGTCGTCATCTTCCGGATGAGCCTCGTCAAGGCGAGCAACCGATGGAACATCCTGGACCCCTACGAGCGGGGCGAAATCCGCATCGTCCGTCGGCGGGACGAGGCCTGGCTGATCTACCGCAACAGCACGCGCCGAATGCTCGCCATCGCGACGGGCCTCAGCCTGGCGGCCGGCCTCGTCGCCGGGGTGATCGGGCAAGATCCTGTCTTGGCCCTGGGGGTGTCGGGCGCCATCTGGCTGGGGCTGTTTGGCCTGAACTACCTGATCGCCGCCGCGCGGTTCGGCGGCTGGCTGTCGCGCGCCGCCTGACATGGCCGAGGCGAGGTTCGCCCACATAGAGTTTTCCGATCTCGTTCCGAAAAACGATCAATTGGATTGATCGCGCCGCGACGATCAGGGTGACGCCATCGAAATGACGGAGGCGACAGATGGCCCGGAACACCCTGATCACCCCTTTCGGCGCGCCCGCCAAGGTCATCGACCGCGTCGAAGCCTGGGCCCTGCTGGCCCTGGGCCTGACCGCCGGCGTCGTCGCGCCCCACCCGGTGACCACCGCCCTGTGGACCGCCGCGGCGCGGGCCTTCGGCCGGGCCGGCGACCTCGGCATGGTCGAGCGCCTGACCTCGGGCACGAAGTTCGGGCCGCGGATCAAGGCGGGGCTGCGGGGTCGGACGTCGAGCCACCTGCGGTTCGCTTGATGAGGCAAGGTCTTCTCCCTCCCCCTTGTGGGGAGGGGGACCAGCGAAGCTGGTGGGTGGGGCTTCACCGCCGCCTTGAGTCATCAAACCCCACCCGACCCCTTCGGGGCCACCCTCCCCACGAGGGGGAGGGAGAAGACTTTGGTGAATCTTCAAAGCTGGCGAACCCTCACACGATCCCCCACATTCACCTCCAATGACCGACGCCCCCCGCCCGCCCCGCAAGCCCCTGTCCCGCCCGGTGCGCTGGACGCTGGACGGCCTGGGCGGCGGGTTGCTGGCGATCGGCGCGGTGGGCGTCGTCACGCCCGGCCTGCCGACCACGGTGTTCTGGATCGGCGCGGTGCTGTGCTTCCTGAAGACCCGGCCCCACGCCGTGCGGCCGCTGCTGCGCACGCCCGTCATCGGGCCGGCGATCCGCTGGTACTTGCGGTGGCGTCCGTTTGGCGGGTCGAAAAACAAGCGCTAAGCGCCTATCTACCCCTCACCATGAGCGACGAATTCGAAGACGAGGACGACACCGGCCGCCGCCGCGCCCTGAGCAATGCTCGCGTGCTGGGCTTCATCGCGCGCTTCTGGCTGCGCCGCAAAGGGCTGTTCGTGGCCGGCGTCGGCCTGACCTTGCTGGCCATCGGCTTCGACCTGGCCCTGCCCTGGGCCTCGGGCAAGCTGATCGACACCGTGTCGCGCGGGCCCGCCGCCCTGCCCTCGGCCTGGACGGCCTGGGCGTGGTTCGTCGGCGTCTATCTGGGCTTCTCGCTGATCCGCAACCTGGCCATGCGGTTCTGGATCCCGCTGGCCGCCCGCAACATGGAGGAGATGACCAACGAGGGCTACGCCCGCGTCCAGGCCTTCTCGTCCGACTGGCACGCCGACAGCTTCGCCGGCGCCACGGTGCGCAAGCTGACCCGGGCGATGTGGGGCTATGACAGCGTCACCGACGCGGTGACCATCTGGCTGGCCCCCAGCCTGATCGTGCTGGTCGGGCTGTCGGTGATGCTGCTGCTGCGCCAGCCCCTGGCCGGGGTCGTGGCCCTGGTGGTGGTCGCCGCCTATGTCACCGTCAACGTGGTGGTCACCACCCGCTACGTCCGCCCGGCCAACTTGAGGTCCAACGCCCTGGATTCGAAGATCGGCGCCAGCCTGGCCGACGCCGTGACCTCCAACCCGACCGTCAAGAGCTTCGGGGCCGAGGCTCGCGAGAGCGTGCGCGTGGCGCAGGTCACCGCCGCCTGGCGCGAGGCGGTGATGGTCACCTGGCACAAGTTCACCAATGTCTGGCTGGGCCAGAACCTGCTGCTGGTGGTGCTGCAAGGCGGACTGACGGCGGCGATGATCCATGCCTGGAGCCAGGGCCAGGCGACGCCCGGCGACGTGGCCTTCGCCATCACCGCCTTCATGCTGATGAGCGGCTATCTGCGCAACATGGGCGAGAACATCCGCATGCTGCAGAAGGGCCTGGACGACACCGAGGACCTGGCCGCCTGGGAGCACCTGGCGCCGCAGATCGCCGACGCGCCGGGCGCGCCCGATTTCCGGCCCCATACGGGCCGGGAAGGTCACGGCAGGATCGCCTTCGAGGACGTCACCTTCCGCTACAAGGCGGCCGGCGCGCCGCTGTACGACCACTTCTCGCTGACCATCGCGCCGGGCGAGCGGGTGGCGCTGGTCGGGCCGACCGGCTCGGGCAAATCGACCTTCGTCAAGCTGGTCCAGCGCCTGCACGACCTGCAAGGCGGGCGGATCGTCATCGACGGCCAGGACGTGGCCGGCGTGACCCAGGGCAGCCTGCGCCGCGCCATCGCCGTGGTGCCGCAGGACCCGGCCCTGTTCCACCGCTCCCTGCGCGACAACATCGCCTATGGCCGACCGGACGCCACGCTGGAGGAGATCGAGGCGGCGGCCAGGAAGGCCCGCGCCCACGACTTCATCCTCAAGCTGCCCCAGGGCTACGACACCCTGGTCGGCGAGCGCGGCATCAAGCTGTCGGGCGGCGAGCGCCAGCGTGTGGCCATCGCCCGCGCCTTCCTGACCGACGCCCCGATCCTGGTGCTGGACGAGGCCACCTCGTCGCTGGACGTAGAGACCGAGGGCCAGGTGCAGGAAGCCGCCGAGGCGCTGATGGCCGGCCGCACCACCATCGTCATCGCCCACCGCCTGTCGACGGTGCGCGGCGCCGACCGCATCCTGGTGTTCCAGAACGGCCGCGTGGTCGAGGAAGGCCGGCATGGGGAGCTGAAGGCGGCGGGTGGGGTCTATGCGCGGCTGAATGCGGTCAGCGAGGGCGTGGGGTAACACGGCTGGGGACGCACGCATGCGTGCGTCCCCAGCCGTGTGGCGACTTCACGCCGCTATGGGCAGGCGGCGAGATCCTTCGCGAAGCGCATCGGCCCATTCGCCGAGACCAGGTCCTGAACCGCCGGTGTAGCCGCGCTCAGCTTGCCGTCGCGGATGGCCGCCCGGGAGTCGAAGCCGCTGCACGGCGGCTGAAAGCCGCCCAACCTGAGCCACGCGCCGTCCGCGCCGGCGCCATAGACCTCGATCTCCCAGCCGCTCGTCATCAACACCTCGGGACGCCCGTCGCCGGTCATGTCGAGCACGGTTGCGTCGCATACGGCGTCGCTGGAGAGACATCCGCCAAACCGCGACTCAGGCGGCACGGCTGTGGGGAACCCTTCAGGCGGACGAGCGCCTTTGGGGTGGAAGACGATCCTAGGATTGTACGCGGGACGCGGCGGCGGGCTGTAGTTTCGTCCGGCTTGCACGGCGACAGCCTTGGCTCGCTGGACAATTTTCGGATCGGAGCTCGTCTTCAGTCGATCAAGAGCGTTCCGCCCGAACCGGCCAGCGTCGAAGCGCAAGAACTGATAGTCGAACGCCTCGGCCCTCACCTTGCCCTTCTCCAGTCGTGCGACTTGATCGTTCACCGACAGTCGCCTCGGATCGGCGATCGGCGTGCACAGGGCCAGCAGCACGGCGATGACCACGAAGGCCATGGCGATGTTGGTGGCCTCCAGGGTCCGCATCCACGCGCCCGGCCGCACGGCGGCGACCGCATAGCCCACGGCGTAGCCGGCCGCGACCAGCACGCAGGCGGCGGCGATGATCCGGTCGGGGCTGAGGCCGTACTGGCCGATCCGCAAGGACAGGCCATAGGCGGCCAGCACGGTGATCGGGACCAGCAGCACCCCCGCCAGCCGCGCCGCCCACTTCAGCACCACGGCGGTCGTCTCGGTCCCGTCCTGGTAGGCGGCGTCGGTCAGCAGGATCAGGAAGGCGTCGGCGACCAGCAGGATGGCCGTGGCGCTCTTGGTCTTCCACAGGGGCTCGAGACCGGTGAAGGGCAGGGTCAGCAGGAAGGCGGCGGCGATCAGGGCCATCAACGGCAGCAGCCAGGCCAGCAGGGTCAATACGACCGTGCGAACCCCGCGCACCAGATTGGCCCGCACGTCGGTCAGCTGCACGGCGGCGGCGAACACCACGGCGGTGGCGGGGAAGATGAACCACTCGTGCCGGATCAGCTTTTCGATGGCGTCGACGCCGATCAGCTTGAACAGCGCCGCGGCCAGGAACAGCAACAACCAGAAGGCCCCGGTGAAGCCCAGCGACAGCACCGCCTGCACCCCGTGCTTCCAGGTGACGTCGAAATAGGCCTCGTAGCGGGCGATCCGCCGCCGCTCCATGTCGGCCGGCTGGACCAGGTGGTGGCCGATGAAGATCAGGGCGGCGACGCCCAGGACGGTGAGCGGTCCCAGGCCATTGACGCCCTTGGCGGCGGGGTCGCCGCTCCAGACGCCATAAGCGCCGAGGCCGGCGGCGACCAGCGCGGCCACACCCTTCCAGACCGCCAGGGTGCGGAAGCGCAGGGCCGAGACGCCGGCCAGCACCACGAACGGCGCGAACAGGAAGACCATCAGCAGGGCCGCGTACAGCTCGCGCTGGGTGGCCGGCCAGACCTTGGACTTGTCGGCCTGGTAGAGGCCGTACAGCAGCAGGCCCTGGGCCAGGCCGGTGGCCAGGCGGATGATCGTCGCCCGACGGACGGCGCGGGAGTCGGGGAGGGCGGCGTCGTGGAAGGCGTCGGTCATCTTGTTGCAACCTCGAATGTCGTCAGGCCAGAGATCACGCCGAGCGGGCGGCGCCTAGGGCGAAGCTTTCCGGCGCGACCTTGCCGGGGGACGGGGGCGCCTCTAGGTTCCGCCGCGTTCAGGAGCGCCCCATGGCCTATCGCAGCTTGCGCGAATTCATCGACGTCCTCGAGGCGAAGGGCGAACTGGTCAGGGTGACCGAACCGGTCTCCACCGTGCTGGAGATGACCGAGATCCAGACCCGGCTGCTGGCCACCGGCGGGCCAGCGGTGCTGTTCGAGAACGTCATCCTGCCCGACGGGTCGCGCTCGCCGATGCCGGCCCTGGCCAACCTGTTCGGCACGGTCAAGCGGGTGGCCATGGGCGTCACCCTGGGCGGCGAGCCGCGCACCACGGCCGGCGAGCTGCGCGAGGTCGGCGAGCTGCTGGCCTTCCTGCGCCAGCCCGCGCCGCCCAAGGGCCTGAAGGACGCCCTGGACATGCTGCCCCTGGCCAAGACGGTGATGGCCATGCGGCCGGGGACGGTGAAGAAGGCCCCCGTGCAGGAGGTGGTGCTGACCGGCGACCAGATCGACCTGACCAGGCTGCCGGTCCAGACCTGCTGGCCGGGCGAGCCGGCCCCGCTGATCACCTGGCCGCTGGTCGTCACCAAGGGGCCGGGCAAGGACCGCGAGGACGACTTCAACCTGGGCATCTACCGCATGCAGGTGCTGGGCAAGGACCGCTGCATCATGCGCTGGCTGGCCCATCGCGGCGGGGCCCAGCACTATGCCCGCCACAAGAAGGCCGGGAACCGCGAGCCCCTGCCCGCCTGCGCCGTGCTGGGCGCCGACCCCGGCACCATCCTGGCCGCCGTGACCCCCGTGCCCGACACCCTCAGCGAATACCAGTTCGCCGGCCTGCTGCGCGGGGCCAAGGTCGACCTGGTGCCCGCCAAGACCGTGCCGCTGATGGTGCCGGCCCACGCCGAGATCGTCATCGAGGGCCACGTCCTGCTCGACGAATACGCCGACGAGGGCCCTTACGGCGACCACACCGGCTACTACAACAGCGTCGAGAAATTCCCGGTCTTCCAGGTGACGGCGATCACCATGAGGAAGGACCCGATCTACCTGACCACCTTCACCGGCCGGCCGCCGGACGAGCCGTCCGTGCTCGGAGAGGCGCTGAACGAGGTGTTCATCCCGCTGATCCGCCAGCAGTTCCCGGAGATCGTCGACTTCTGGCTGCCGCCCGAGGGCTGCAGCTACCGCATCGCCGTGGTGTCGATGAAGAAGGCCTATCCGGGCCACGCCAAGCGGGTGATGCTGGGCGTCTGGAGCTATCTGCGCCAGTTCATGTACACCAAGTGGGTGATCGTCGTGGACCACGACATCAACGCCCGCGACTGGAAGGACGTGATGTGGGCGATCTCCACCAAGATGGACCCGGCGCGGGACATCACGGTGATCGAGAACACCCCCATCGACTATCTCGACTTCGCCTCGCCCGAGAGCGGCCTGGGGTCGAAGATCGGCCTGGACGCCACCGACAAGCTGCCGCCCGAGACCCACCGCGAGTGGGGCGAGGAGATTCGCATGGACCAGGCGGTGATCGACGCGGTCAGCGAGAAGTGGGCGCGGCTGGGCCTGCCGGGGGATGGCGCGCCGATCTGGAAGGCGAAGACGTAGGTCCTCCCCCCGTGGGGGAGGTGTCGGCGCAGCCGACGGTGGGGGGAGTTTGCCGAACTGTCCAATCATTCCCCCCACCGGCCCTCCGGGCCGCCTCCCCCACAGGGGGAGGGCCTGGCTTGCCCAACCCGCCTCGGCCTATGCACCGCCGTCACCAACACGTAACTGAGCAGCATCAGCAGGTACCACGCGCCCAGCTTGCCGATCGGCACCATGCGCCAGCCGTCCTTCTGGCTGGGATAGGCCCAGGCGCCGGCCAGGGTGCCGAGGTTCTCGGCCAGCCAGATGAACAGCGCCACCAGCACGAAGCCCAGCAACAGCGGCATGCGGCGCGGCGTCCGGTCGGGGGTGAACACCACCCAGGTCCGGCCAAACAGCAGCGCCGAGGCCGCGAACAGGCCCATCCGGATATCCGGCCCGTAGTGGTGGGTGAAGAAGTTCAGATAGGCCAGGACCGCCAGGACCCAGGGGGCCCAGACCGTCGGATAGCGGACGAAGCGGAAGTCCAGCAGCCGCCAGATGCGGGCGATGTAGCTGCCGATGCAGGCGTACATGAAGCCCGAGAACAGCGGCACGCCGCCGATCCGCAGCAGGCTGGGTTCGGGATAGATCCACGAGCCGTGGGCGGTCTTGAACACCTCCATCACCGTGCCGACCCCGTGGAAGACCAGGATCACCAGGGCCTCGTCCCAGCGCTCCAGCTTCAGGGCCAGCAGGCCGACCTGGATCGCCACCGCCGCGATCACCAGGAAATCATAGCGGGCCAGCGCCGCGGCCTTGGGCCAGAACAGATGCGTCCCGACAATCAGGGCCAGCATCAGCCCGCCGAACAGGCAGGCCCAGGCCTGCTTGAGGCCGAACAGCAGGAACTCGTGGGCCCAGCCGTTGAGGCGCGAACGGCCCGCCCATCGCCGGGCTAGCGCGACCAGGGTCTCCGGCGCCATATGTCGCCCATGACCTCGTCCCTGTTCCCCCCCGCCCCCGACACCACCGCGCTGGAGCGCGGCGCCGCCATCGCCCCGCGCTTCGACGCCAACGGCCTGGTCGCCGCCATCGCCCAGCACGCCGACACCGGCGAGATTCTGATGTTCGCCTGGATGAACGACGAGGCCCTGAAACTGACCCTCGACACCGGGATCGCCCACTATTTCAGCCGCTCGCGCGACAGCCTCTGGAAGAAGGGCGAGACCAGCGGCCAGCTGCAGGTCGTCACCGAGCTGCGCATCGACTGCGACCAGGACGCCGTGCTGATCAAGGTCCGTCCGCAAGGCGACGGCGGCGCCTGCCATGTGGGCTTCCGCTCGTGCTTCTACCGGGTGTGGGAGAACGGCGCCTTGGTGGAGCGCGAGGCGTAGGGCTCTGTTCATCGCGCCAGGCTGAACGCGTCGGATGAAGCCGGCGCCGACGAGATTTGCAGAGTTCGTGGAGATCGCGCGATGACCACCGCCCAAGCCCTGCTCGCCTTCAGCGTCGCCGCCGGCCTGCTGACCATCACGCCCGGCCTCGACACCGCCCTGGTGCTGCGCACGGCCGCCGCCGAAGGCTGGCGGCGGGCGACGGCGGTCGCGGTGGGGATCGGCCTGGGTTGCCTGGCCTGGGGCGCGGCGGCGGCGTTCGGAGCCGGGGCGCTACTGGTCGCCTCGCACGCCGCCTACACCGCGCTGAAGTGGGCCGGGGCGGCCTATCTGGTCTGGCTGGGGATCAACCTACTGCGCAGGCCGCGCGCCAGCTTCGACACCGGGGCCGGCGAGGCGCCGCCGGTCGGCGGGCTTGGCGCGGCCCTGGCTAAGGGCTTCTGGAACAACCTGCTGAACCCCAAGGTCGGGGTGTTCTACGTGTCGTTCCTGCCGCAGTTCATCCCGACCGGCGCCAGCCCGGCGGCCTTCGGCCTGCTGCTGGCGTCCCTGCACGTGGTGATGGGACTGGTCTGGGCCGGCGGCCTGATCCTGGCGACGGCCCCGATCGCCCGGGCGCTGCGGCGACCGGGCGTGGTGAAGTGGCTGGACCGGGTGACCGGCGGGGTGTTCGTGGCGTTCGGGGTGCGGATCGCGCTGGAGCGGCGGTAGGGGCGGCGCTGAGGCTAACCCTCCGCCAGCGCCTTGACCCCGCCGTCGTCCCCGGGCGTCACCACGAACCGCTTGAGCACCTTGGTCTCGTAGGTTGGCGACAGGATCGTCGACACCGCCATCAGCTCGCCGACGGCGCGGCCGCGCTCCAGGGTCAGCAGCAGGAAGCCCTTGGCGCCCTGGTCGGTGAACTTCACTTCCTTGTTGCGGGCGACATAGGCCGCGCTGATGGGCGCGCCCGGCAGATAGTCGCTGTAGCCCGGCGAGGTCACCGAGGTGACGCCGAACTCGGCCGCCACGCGGCTGGTCCCCGCGTCGTCCCACAGCTCGTTGGCCCAGAAGGCGTGGCTGTCGCCGGCCAGCACGATCGGCCGGGCCTTGCCGGCCTTGAAGATGTCGTAGACCCGCGCCCGGTCGGCCGGATAGCCGTCCCAGGCGTCGAGGTTGCCGGGAACGTCCAGCGCCGACAGCGACCGGCCCTGCTCGACCGCCTTGGCGACATAGGCCGGCAGCTTGGCCAGCATCGCGTCGTAGGCCTCGGGACCCATCGTCGCCTTGAGGTCGGGACTGGCGACCCGCGCCATCACCACCTGGTTGCCCAGCACCTGCCAGGCCACGCCGCCCTTGACCGAGGCGTCGATCTCGCGGGCCAGCCACTGCTCCTGACCCTCGCCCATCATCCGGTGGATCGGGTCGGCCAGCTTGGCGCGGAAGGCGGCGACGTCGGGCTTGCCGTCCTTCACCGGCAGGTCGCGGCCGTAGTCCAGCTGGTGGGTGCGGGCCGTCAGCCGGGTCTCGGTCATCATCAGGGTGGCGACGTCGCCGAACTGGAAGCGCCGCCAGGCGGCTTCCGGCAGGGCGCCGGGCGCGACCTCGCGGATCGGCATCCACTCGTAATAGGCCTTCAGGGCCGCGGCCTTGCGGGTGGCCCAGTCGCCCTCCTTGTCCGGCTGGTGGTTCTCGGCCCCGCCGATCCAGCTGTTGTCGGCGGTCTCGTGGTCGTCCCAGACCACGATCCACGGCGCGCGGGCGTGGGCCGCCCGCAGGGCGGGGTCGGTCTTGTACTGGGCGTGGCGGCGGCGGTAGTCGGCCAGGCTGAGGATCTCGCGCGGCGGATCGGGGACGCGGGTCTTGGCGGTCGGCGAGGCCATGCCGTAGTCCTCGGCCGCCGCGCCGTATTCGTAGATGTAGTCGCCCAGATGCAGCACGGCGTCGACGCGCGGCAGCCTGGCGATGGCGTCATAGGCGTTGAAATGGCCGGCCGGATAGAGGGCGCAGGACACCACCGCCAGGACCACGTCCCGGGTCGGACCGACCGGAAGGGTGCGGGTGCGGCCGGTGACCGGCTTGCCCACCGGCTTGCCGTTCACGGACTGGCGGAAGCGGTAGAAATAGTCCGTGGCCGGTTTCAGGCCGACGACGTCGACCTTGACGGTGTGGTCGCGCCCGGCGTCGGTGGTGGCGTGGCCCTGCTTGACGATGGTCTTGAAGGCCGCGTCGGTCGCCACGTCCCAGCGCACGCCGACCGGCGCCTTGGCGCCCGGCGCGGTGACCCGAGTCCACAGGATCACCCGGTCCTGCAACGGATCGCCCGAGGCCACGCCGTGCTCGAAGGTCGCCGGTCCGGCGTGCAGCCCCTTGGGCGAGGCGGCCATGGCCTGGCCCGCCGCGCCGACGCCGCCCAGGCCGAAAAGGGCCAGGGCCCTGCGTCGATCGATGGTCATGGTCATCTCCCCAGGCGGTCACTGCGCGGCTTGGTCTTCTCGTGCCCTACCGGCGGGACACAACAGGAGCGTGACGCCGGCCCAAATACAAGACGGGAACGGACGAAGGACGGACGGGGACACGCGCATGCGCGTGTCCCCAACTCAGCCCGTCCCTATCGCCGGATCGCGAACGTCACGCCGTAGTAGCGCGGGTTGCCGGCGATGAAGGTCGGGATGCCGAAGGCGTCGCCGGTGTTGCCGGCGTCCTTGATGTAGTCCTCGTCGGTGGCGTTGGTCACGAAGGCCCCGACCTTCCAGTTGGCGAACGACGGCTGATATTCCAGCCGCAGGTCCAGCAGGCCGTAGCTCTTCTGGAACTCGTCCTGCACCAGGTCGGGGATCAGGTTGCTGGCCTGCAGGGCGGGGATGTCGTTGTCGTCGTCGAAGAAGGTCTTGGACTGCCAGGTGTAGATCGGGGTGAAGGTGACGCGGCCGTTCAGCATCTCGGCGTGCAGGCTGGAGCCCAGCGAGAACTTGTTGTCCGGCGCCAGGCGGAAGCGGTTGCCGTCGCGGATGCCGGTCTTGAAGCGGCCGTGGTTGTAGCCGTAGGTCGCGAACACCTCGGCGAACGACGCCGCCTGCCAGGTGGCTTGCCCCTCGAAGCCGTAGGCCTGAGCCTCGCCGGCGTTGGTGGTGATGATCTGGGCGCCCGACTGCACCGTCGTCTGGAAATTCTCGTAGTTGTAGATGTAGACCGCGCCCTCCAGGGAAAGCCGGCCGTCCAGCAGCCGGCTCTTGGCGCCGGCCTCGTAGGAATCGACCGTCTCGGCGGCCACGGGCGTGAACTTGCCGGCCCCCATCGGCGCGCCGGGCGCGGCGGCGGACAGCACCTTGGGCCGGCGGCCGCGGGCGTAGGAGGCGTAGAGGCTGGCGTCGGGGCTGACCGCGTAGCGGCCGACCAGGCGCCAGGTCAGGCCGTCGTCGGTGAAGTCCTGGGTCGTGATCTGGCCATTGCCGGTGGTCGGCTGGGCGAACAGGCCGAACATCGGGATCGGATAGCCGGCCGAGGTCGGGATGTTGGCCGCGCCGGGAACCGCCAGGGCCCCGAGGATGGCCAGCCGGGTCGCCGCCGGCTGGCTGAGCGCGCCCAGCACCCCGCCGAGGATCGAACGATCGCTGACCCGCGAGGCGATGCCGCTGGACTTGTCGTCATTGGTGTAGCGCAGGCCGGCCGACAGCTCGAAGCGGTCGGTGACATGCCAGGTGGCGTCGCCATAGATGTCCCACGACTTGATCCGGCCGTAGTTGGTGTACTGCTCGGTGTGGACGCCGAGATTGTTGGCGATGCCCTGGGCGACCGCGCCGCTGGCCGCGCCGCCGCTCAGGCCGGTGAGCAGGGCGGCCAGATAGGTGGTGTTGGTCAGCACCGCCGTCGGCTTGGGGTTGGGCTTGCCCAGCTGGCCGGTCAGCAGGCTGAGCACGTAGCGCTCGTCGAACTGCAGCGGCACGCGGGTCTGGGCGTCCTCGTCGAAATAGCTGACGCCGCCGAACCAGCTGATCTTGCCGCCATTGTCGTAGTTGAGGCGCAATTCCTGGCTGTACTGGGTGCCGCGGGCGTCTTCGGCGAACACGAACATCGGCAGCGAGAAGCCGTCCGGATCGAACACCTCCTCGCTCTGGAAGTGACGGGCCGCCGAGATCGACGACAGCTTCCAGGCGTCGTTGAAGCTGTAGTCGACCAGGGCCGTGACGCCGGAGACATAGCGCTTGAGGCCCAGGCGCGCATTGCCCTCGAAGCCGTAGCCGCTGGACAGGCCGGCCGGGCTGTTGGGGTCGCGGTCGCCCAGCGGCTGGCCGGTGGCGATGTCGGTCGGGTTGAACTGGTTGGACTTGAACGAGGTGCCGGTCGGGTGGTCGGCCTCGTAGTTGACGATGACGTCGGCGTTCAGCCTGCTGGTCGGCGCCCAGTGGGCCGACAGCCGCAGGGCGCCGGTGTCGGTCGAGCCCAGGGCCGGGCCGCCCAGCACGTTGTCGATCGCGCCGTCGCGCTCCTTGTAGCGGCCGGCCACGCGGACGGCGAAGGTGTCGCCCAGCGGCACGTTGGCCATCACCTCGAACAGGCCGTAGCCGGCGTTGCCGCCCTCGGCCCCGACCCGCCAGTCCAGCGCCTGGGTGCTGGCCTTGTTCTGGATGACGTTGACCGCCCCGATCATCGCGCCGCGGCCATACAGGGTCGACTGCGGGCCCTTGGCGACCTCGATGCGCTGGATGTCGAACAGCTCGATATAGGAGCCGCGCGACTTGGAGATCGACACCCCGTCCTGGAACACCGAGACGCGCGGTTCGGTGGTGGCGTCGCCGCTGTCGGAGGTGATGCCGCGCATCACGAAGCCGGGGTTGTTGGGCGACTGGTTCTGCACCTGGAAGCCGGGGACGAAGGCCGACAGCCGGTCGAACTCCTGGACGCCCAGCTTCTCGAGCATGGCGCCCGAATAGGCGGTCAAGGCGATCGGCACCTCGACGGTCTTCTGCTCGCGCTTCTGGGCGGTGACGACCAGTTCCTCGACCTGGGTCTCGGCCGGTTCGGCGGCGGCCGGGGCGACGTCGGCGGCGTGGGCCAGTCCGGCGGAGAGGGCCAGGCCGCTGACGGCGGCCATGAGCAAGGTGGTGCGGATCGCGCGCATCGACTATCCCCTTCGTACGCTAAGCTTATGAACCTGAGCCGTTAGGCGCGGGCGGTGTCGTCGATGCGACATCCTCGTGACGGAGCCGTGAAGACAACCTTGAGTCAGCCCCCGACCACGCCAGACGACGAACTGGAGGACTTCGACGCCCAGGAAGCAGGCGCCGGCGAGACGCTGCTGATCGTCCTGGACGCCGACCTGGCCGGCCAGCGGCTGGACAAGGCCCTGGCCGCCGCCGCGCCGGACCTGTCGCGGGCCCGGCTGCAGGCGCTGATCGCCGCCGGCCAGGTGTCGCTGGCGACGCCGGGCCGCGCCGCCGTCCCGTTGACCAACGGCTCGGCCAAGGCCGTGGCCGGGACCTATGCCGTGGTGGTGCCGCCGCCGGTCGCCGCCGAGCCGCTGCCCGAGGACATTCCGCTGAGCGTGCTCTACGAGGACGCCTATCTTATCGTCATCGACAAGCCGGCCGGCATGGCCGCCCACCCGGCGCCCGGCTGCGAGACCGGCACCCTGGTCAACGCCCTGCTGCACCACTGCGGCGACAGCCTGTCGGGGATCGGCGGCGTCGCCCGCCCCGGCATCGTCCACCGGCTGGACAAGGAGACCTCGGGCGTGATGGTCGCCGCCAAGACCGACGCCGCCCACCAGGGCCTTTCCGCCCTGTTCGCCGAGCACGACATCGACCGCATGTACCTGGCCCTGACCCGCGGCGCGCCGCACCCGGTGGTCGGCACGATCCAGACCCGCCTGGGCCGTTCGCCCGGCGACCGCAAGAAGATGGCGGTGCTGAAGAGCGGCGGCCGCGAGGCGACCACCCACTACCGCGTCGAGAAGACCTTCGGCCCGGCCGCCAAGCCGCTGGCCGCCCGGGTCGCCTGCCGGCTGGAAACCGGCCGCACCCACCAGATCCGCGTCCACATGGCCAGCCGGGGCAGCCCCTGCCTGGGCGACCCGGTTTACGGGGCCGGCGCCCCGGCCGCGCCGGTCAAGGCGGCGATCCAGGAGATCGGGTTCGCCCGCCAGGCCCTGCACGCCGCCGTGCTGGGCTTCGTCCATCCGATCACGGGCCAGACCCTGCGCTTCGAGACCCCCCTGCCGCCCGACATGGCGGCGCTGGAGGCCGCCCTTGAAGCCCTGTGACCGCCTCCCCAGCTACACCTTGCGGTTCCGATACATTAAGGCCCTAATTCGGCTCACGGCCGGGTTCAGGATGGAACGGTCGGAGGTTACGTCCATGCTCGCGTCCCGTTTCGCCCTCGCTTTCGCGCTTCTGGCCGCGCCCCTGGCCCTGCCGGGCGCAGCCCTGGCTCGCGACGCCTCCGACGAGGTCGTCGCCACCGCCTCGCGCACCGCCGCCAAGCCGCCCACCGAGGCCGAGATCGCCAAGGCCCAGGCCGACGCCAAGGTCCAGGCCGAGGCCGCCCGAGCGGCCAAGCCGGTGAGCACCCAGGACCAGGTCGCCGCCTGGCTGGCCGACTCGCCGCCGATCGAGCGGGTCGATAACGGCCCGAACGGCTACGCCATGCGGCCGAACGTCGACGTGAACGGCTACCCCCTGGGCCCGGACGGCAAGCGTCAGATCCACGGCGAGACCGGCGTCAGCATCGGCACCGGCGGCTATCGCAGCGGCTATGTCTCGACCCTGATCCCGATCGGCGAAGCCAGCACCCTGGGCATCGCCGTCGGTCAGACCGACTACGGCAAGCACGGCCGGGGCTATGGCTACGGTTATGGCGGCGGCTACGGCTATGACGGGCTCGGCGGCTATGGCGGCTACGGCTGGGGCCCGCGCGGCGGAAGCTCGCAGTCCCTGGCCCTGTCGCTCGACATGCGCGGCGGCGGCCGCTCCAAGAGCGACACGCCCGAGGGCTGCGCCCCCGGCTTCCGCGACGGCGACCGCTATGTCGAGCCGCCCTGGGTGACCGAGATGCGCGGCAGCGCCCGCACCTGCACGGCCGCCGATCGCCCCTGACCGTTCAGGTCGCGACCAATCGCCTCGCGAGCGAAAGACGTGGATCGGCGTTCGCCTATACTTAAGAGCTTGCCGTCAAGGTGCCCGCCTCGGGCACTATCGGGCGTAAGCATGCAGCCGGAAATAACCGCTTTCCATCACCCCGCCACCGGTCGGGTGACCTATCTGATCGCCGACCCAGCCACCCTGCTCTGCGCCTTCGTCGACCCCGTGCTCGACTATGACCCGCTGACCCAGGCCGTCGACACCGGCTTCGTCGACGCGATCATCGCCGACGTCCGGGCCCGCGACCTGGGCCCCACCTGGATCCTCGAGACCGGCGTCCACACCGGCCACATCTCGGCGGCCGGCCACGTCAAGTACGAGACCGGCGCCTCGATCTGCATCGGGGCCGGCGTGCTCGACAGCCTCAAGCGCCTGGTCCCGGTGCTCGGCGCCGACGGTGTCGACCTCGACGGCTGGGACTTCGACAAGCTGGCCCAGGACGGCGAGGCCCTGCCGATGGGCGGCGTCGAGATCACCGCCATCGCCCTGCCCGGCCGCCTGCCCGGCGCCGTGGCCTACCGGATCGGCGACGTCGTCTTCACCGGCGCGGCCATCCTGCCGCCGGACCAGGGCCTGGGCGACAGCGACGCGCCCGGCGCCGACGCCGAGGGCCTGCACGCCGCCGCCCGCCAGCTGCTGGCCCTGCCGCCCCAGACCCGGCTGCTGAGCGGCCAGGTCGGGGCCGACGGCGACGCCTGGAGCGCCACGGTCGCCGATCACCGCGCCGGCAATGTCGACGCCGGCGACGCCGTTCCCGCCGAAGCCTTCACTGCCCGCCGCGCGGCCGCCCTGGCCTCGCCCGGCCCGATGACCGCCCCCGCCCTGCAGGTCGGGATCCGCGCCTTCCGCCTGCCGCCCGCCAACGACGACGGCCTGCGGTTCCAGCCGGTCGACATCAGTTCTATTTAAAAACCCACTTGCGCCGACCCGACCTTCGCGCCTAGATGCTTCGCGTACGAAGCACTTGGATCGCCACCATGACCGACATCGATAGAAGCGCCGAACTGACCGCCGCCCAGGCCGGCGCCCTGCCAGGCCTGCTGGGCCTGGAATGGAGCACGGCCGTCACCGGCCTGGTGCGCGGCCGGATGACCGTCGCCCGCCACCACATGGCCCCCAACGGCTTCCTGCACGCCGCCAGCGTCGTCGCCCTGGCCGACAGCGCCTGTGGCTACGGCTGCGTGGTCTCGCTGCCCGAAGGGGCCAGCGGCTTCACGACCATCGAATTGAAGTCCAACTTCCTGGGCACGGCGCGCGAGGGCGACGGGGTGGCCTGCGAGGCCAAACTGGTCCATGGCGGCCGCACCACCCAGGTCTGGGACGCCGTCGTCACCGCCGAGGCCACCGGCAAGACCATCGCGCTTTTCCGCTGCACCCAGATGGTTCTGTACCCGAAAGCCTAGGCGCGGCTCGCCCGCCGCCGGGAAACCGCGCCCCGCGACACAAAAGCTTGTCACAGGCCCTTGCGCTCTTCCGGCGACGCCGCTAGGTATCCCGCCCTCACTCAAGGCCAGCCCCCGGGCGGCCCCGAAGACCCCCTGGAGAGGTGGCAGAGTGGTCGAATGTACCGCACTCGAAATGCGGCGTGCCTGGAAGGGCACCGTGGGTTCGAATCCCACCCTCTCCGCCACTAACCCCACCGACATCCCCCGCGACGACCACGCTTCGGCGCGGTAGCGTCTCGTCCTGTACGCCGTGCGTCAGGGAGAGACGCTTCGTGAGCCATGATGATCGCAAGACGCCGCCAGACGCCCTCCGCCCCTGGTGGAAGGACGCCGTCGTCTACCAGATCTACCCCCGGTCCTTCATGGATTCGAACGGCGACGGGGTCGGCGATATCCCCGGGATCACCGCCAGGCTCGACTACCTGAAGGACCTCGGCGTCGACGTGGTCTGGCTCAGCCCGCACTTCGACAGTCCCAACGCCGACAACGGCTATGACGTCCGCGACTACCGCAAGGTGATGGCCCAGTTCGGGACCATGGCCGACTTCGACACGATGCTGGCCGGGATGAAACAACGCGGCATGCGGCTGATCATCGACCTGGTGGTCAACCACACCAGCGACGAGCACGCCTGGTTCGTCGAGAGCCGCAAGAGCCGGGACAACCCCTTTCGCGACTACTACATCTGGCGCGACGGCAGGGAAGGCGGGCCGCCCAACAATTACAGCGCCTTCTTCGGCGGACCGGCCTGGACGCTGGATGCGGCGACCGGCCAGTACTACCTGCACTATTTCGCCGCCAAGCAGCCGGACCTCAACTGGGAGAACCCCGAGGTCCGGGCCGAAGTGTACGACCTGATGCGGTTCTGGCTGGACAAGGGGGTGTCGGGCTTCCGGATGGACGTCATCCCGTTCATCGCCAAGCAGCCCGGCCTGCCGGACCTGACGCCGGCCCAGCGCCGGGCGCCGCAGTTCGTCTATGCCTCGGGTCCCAGGCTGCACGACCATCTGCGCGAGATGCGCCGCGAGGTGCTGGCCCACTACGACACCCTGACGGTCGGCGAGGCGTTCGGGGTGACCCCTGACGCGGCCCGCGACCTGATCGACAGCCGGCGCGGCGAGCTCGACCTGGTGATCAATTTCGACATCGTCCGCATGGACATCGACGGCTGGCGCAAGACGTCCTGGACCTTGCCCCAGCTCAAGGCGCTGTACAGTCAATTGGACACGGCGGCGGGCCCTTACGGCTGGAACACCCAGTTCCTGTCCAACCACGACAATCCGCGCTCGGTCTCGCACTTCGGCGACGACGACCCGGCCTGGGTCGAGCGCTCGGCCAAGGTCCTCAACACCCTGATCCTTACCCAGCGCGGCACGCCGTTCCTCTACCAGGGCGAGGAACTGGGGATGACCAACTACCCGTTCCAAGCCCTGGACGACTTCGACGACCTGGAGGTGGCCGGCCGCTGGCGCGACCTGGCCGGACGGGTGCCGGAGGCGGAGTACCTGGCCAACGTCCGGGCCATGGGCCGCGACAACGCCCGCACCCCGATGCAGTGGACGGCCGGCCCGCAGGGCGGCTTCACGACGGGCGCGCCCTGGCTGGCGGTCAATCCCAACGCCGCGACCATCAACGCCGAGGACCAGGCGGCGCGACCGGACTCGGTGCTGAACCACTGCCGCGCCCTGATCGCCTGGCGGCGGGGGTCGGCGGACCTGCGGGACGGGACCTATGAGGACCTCGATCCGGACCACGAACAGGTCTTCGCCTATCGGCGCGGCGCGGGGCTGGTGGTGGTGCTGAACTTCGGGCGCGAAACGGTGCGCTACGCGCTGCCCGCCGCCCTGGGGGTCGAGGGCGTCGCCTTCGGCGCGGCCGAGGTCGAGGGCCAGATGGTGACGCTGGCGGGGTGGACGTCGGTGATCCTGGCGGTGCGGGCGGCTTGAGCCAACCTTTGGAGAATGGAGCAAGGGCGCCCGCCAGAAGCGGACGCCCTTCCCGACTTTCAGTCCCCGAAACCCCTAGGCCTTGAAGAAGGCCAGCAGGTCCGGATTGATCACCTCCGGATGGGTCGTGCACATGCCGTGCGGCAGGCCCGGATAGGTCTTCAGCGTGCCGTGCTTGAGCAGCTTGGCCGACAGCAGGGCGGAGTCGGCGATCGGCACGATCTGGTCGTCCTCGCCGTGCAGCACCAGGACCGGCACGTCGATCTTCTTGAGGTCCTCGGTGAAGTCGGTCTCGGAGAAGGCCTTGATGCAGTCGTAGTGGGCCTTGGTGCCGCCCATCATGCCCTGGCGCCACCAGTTGTCGACGACGGCCGGCGAGACCTTCGCGCCGGGACGGTTGAAGCCGTAGAACGGGCCGGCCGCGACGTCGCGGAAGAACTGGGCGCGGTTGGCGATCTGGGCGGCACGGAAACCGTCGAAGACCTCGATCGGCAGTCCGCCCGGATTGGCGGGGGTCTTGACCATGATCGGCGGCACGGCGCTGATCAGCACCGCCTTGGCCACCCGGCCGCCGCCGCCATACTGCGCCACGTAGCGCGCCACCTCGCCGCCGCCGGTCGAGTGGCCGACGTGGATGGCGTTCTTCAGGTCAAGATGGGCGGCCAGGGCCGCGACGTCGGCGGCGTAGGTGTCCATCTCGTTGCCGGTGTCGGTCTGGGACGAGCGGCCGTGGCCCCGGCGGTCATGGGCGATGACCCGGAAGCCCTGGCCCAGGAAGAACATCATCTGGGCGTCCCAGTCGTCGGCGCTCAGCGGCCAGCCGTGGTGGAAGACCACCGGCTGGGCGGTCTTGGGGCCCCAGTCCTTGTAGTAGATCTCGGTCCCGTCCTTGGTCTTGATGATGCTGCTGCTCATGGTGGCTCCTGGAGCTTTGGGCGACGCCTTGGGCGTGGCCGCGGACGATGCGGACGGCGCGAGCGACGGGGCGGCGGCGGCCATCAGGACCAGGCCGAGGCCGCCGGTGACGACGCCGCGCCGCGACACGTCCTCCGTTTCGCTGATGGGCGTTTCGCTGGACGGCGATCCGCTGGAAGAAGTGGTCATGGGCCCGTCTCTCGGCTGTCGGTCGGCCCGGCTGGTTTGGCGGGCCCCGAGGGACGCTAGGCGTTTCCCCGACCGGGCGATTGGACGCGATTGCCGTGACTTGCATTTTCTTCGCTCCGACCTTGCGTGGACGGCGCGGGGCGTGGGGTCAGGGCGGCCCGAAGCGAAAGAAGGTGTTGGCCGTCAGCCGGCCCAGGCGCGGGTCCAGGCTCAGCGGCCGATCGGGCAGCACGCCGGCGTGCAGCAGGTTGCTGGCATAGACGATCACCCGATTGAAGACCGGCGTGACGGCGGCGGTCTGTTCGAACAGATCGCCGGATCCGACGATGTAGCCGCCCGGGCCGTCCTTGCCCGCGATCTCGTCGCGCAGGGCGGCGAAATAGGCCGGGCCGCGATCGGGGTCGATCGCCTCGAACCCCGTGGCGCGGTGGCGATAGAAGGCCGTGCCGCCGTGCTCGGGGCCGCACAGGTAATGCAGGATCGCCAGCTGGCTGGGCTGCGTGGTGTCGATGTGCGGCAGGCGCTGGGCCAGGTTGGCGGCCTGGGCCGGCAGGGTGGCCATGGACAGCGCGCTGGTGACGTGGGCCTGGCCGTCGATCGGCGCGCCGAACAGTTGGGCCAAGTGCGGCCGCAGGGCCTTGATCAGCGCCCGGACATAGCCGCCGGGGGCGGGGGCGCGCACGCCGGGATAGAAGTTGGCGGCCGATCTGACGGGGGCGAGGACGGCGGTGTCGGCGGCGAAGTCGACCAGGCCCTCAGCGCCGGTCAGCAGGCCGTCGATCAGCAGCACCGGATGCCGCTCGGCGCCGACCCGCAGGACCTCGACACGCGGGTCCGGGGCGGCGTCGAAGGCCGGCTCGCTCACCGGCGCAGGCTTTCGGCGGCCTCGGCCATGGCGGCGTCCGGGACCTTGGTGCTGAAGCCGTGGGCGTAGACCTGGGTCAGCAAGGCGCGATGGTCGGGCAGGCCGGCGGCGGCGCGGACCCCGGCCTCCCGCACGCGCGCGAAGTCGGCCCGGGCCAGTTCGCCGTGGACGTGGGCGGCGGGATCGACCTGGGTCTCGAAGCCCATGCCGTACAGGATGAACTGGTAATTGAAGTACTTGAACGACTCGTGGAGGTTGGGGAAATCGAAGACGTTCGGCGGCCGGTGCCGCCACATCGCCAGGTGGTCGCGCAGGGTTTCCGGGATCGACACCGGATCGGCGTTGTCGGTCCAGAAGCTGTTGTCGGTGCGCTGGCTGAGACAGTAGTGCAGCTTGATGAAGTCGATGGCCCGCAGGTAGCGGTCGGTCATCGCCGTGTTGAACTGCCGGGCCGCCGCCTCCATGCCACCCCGGCGCGGCAGGTTGCGGGCCAGCATGTAGGCGGCGGCCTCGATCAGCACGATGCCGGTGGATTCCAGCGGTTCCAGGAAGCCGCCCGACAGGCCCACGGCGACGCAGTTCTTGACCCAGTGCCGATCGCGGTGGCCGACCTTCAGCTTCAGCAGGCGCGGCGTCAGCCCCTCGCCGGCCTTGCCGACATAGCCACGCAGGATCTGCTCGGCCCGATCGTCCGTGGTGTGACGACTGGAATAGACATAGCCCGTGCCCCGGCGCTCGGGCAGGCCGATGTCCCAGGTCCAGCCGGCTTCGTGGGCGGTGGAGATGGTGGTGGTGGCGACGGGCGCGTCGGGCCGGTCGTAGGGGACCTGCAGGGCCAGGGCCCGATCGACGAACAGCACGTCGCTCTTGTCGATCCAGCTGGACCCCATGGCGTCGCCGATCAGGGCGCCGGCGAACCCGGTGCAGTCGACATAGAGGTCGGCGGTCAGGTCGCCGTGCTCGCGGGTGGTGACCGAGGCGATCGACCCGTCGTCGGTCCTGTTGACGCTCAGCACGTTGCCCAGCAGGTGCTTGACGCCCGTGGCCTTGCCGACGTCGCGCAGCAGGCCGGCCAGCTTCCCCGCGTCGAAATGGTAGGCGTAGGCCATCGGCCCGCCGTACTGCGGGTCGTCGACGCGCTTGGGCCCGCGCATCGCGTCGCAGACCTTGTCCTGCAGGGTGACGGCGTCGGAGAACGGGACATTGCCCGCCTCGCCCATCAGCCAGTAGGGCGCCAGGTCCAGGCCGCCGTTCAGCAGCCGGGGCTGGGCGAAGGGGTGGTAGTAATGGCCGTGAACGCCGTCCCGGGGCGCGGTCTTCCAGTCGACGAACCGGATGCCCTGCTTGAAGGCCGCCCCGGCCTCGCGCATGAACCGCGCCTCATCGACGCCGATCGTCCGCATGGTGTTCTGGATGGTCGGGAAGGTGCCCTCGCCCACCCCGATGATGCCGATCTCGCTGGACTCGATCAGGGTGATGCGCACCCCGTCCGGCCGCATCGAGCCCAGGCGGCGGGCGAGGTACGCGGCCGTCATCCAGCCGGCCGTGCCGCCGCCGACGATCAGGATGTCATTGATCGGCTGAGTCACCCCCGCCCCTCCCTTCAGCCCGGCAGCAGGCAGCGCACGGCCTCGCCGATGCGTTCGGCGTCGGCGCCCAGCACCACATGCACGACGCGGTCGCCCAGACGGACCACGCCGCGCGCGCCCAGCGCCGTCAGCGCCGTGTCATCGATCCCGTCGTTGTCGCGGACCAGCAGGCGCAGGCGGCTGGAGCAGCTGCTGACCGTCTCGACATTGCCCGCCCCGCCCAGGGCGGCGACCAGGGCCTGGGCGCGATCGTCATCGGCGGCGGTGGGCAGGGCGGCGGCCTTGGTCGTCGCTACCGCCGGCTTGGGCGCCGGCTTGGACGCCGGCTGGGCGACCGCAGCGCCGCCCCCCAGGGCTCCGGCGGCGGCGCGAATCTCGCCGGCCACCTGGTCGGCGATCGGGCCCAGCACCACCTGCAGGGCCTTGTCCGAAGGCTTGACCACGCCGCGCGCGCCCAGGGCCTTGAGGGCCGGTTCGCTGACCCCGGCCTGCTCGACGACGATCAGGCGCAGGCGGGTGGTGCAGGCGTCGATCGAGACCAGGTTCCCGGCCCCGCCCAGGGCGGCGAGGAAATCGGCGCCGCGGCCGCCGCCGGTGGTCACGTCGGCCACCGCGACGTCGTCCTCGGCTTCGCGGCCCGGGGTCTTGAGGTCGAACTTGAGGATGAAGAACCGGAACAGGCCGTAATAGACGCCGGCATAGGCCAGGCCGAGCGGGACCAGCCACAGCGGGTGGGTGGCCTTGCCGAAGTTCAGCACATAGTCGAACAGCCCGGCCGAGAAGGTGAAGCCCAGCTTGATGTCCAGGAGGTTCATCAGCGCCATGGCCACGCCCGTCAGCACCGCGTGCACCACGTAGAGCAGCGGGGCCAGGAACATGAAGCTGAACTCGATCGGCTCGGTGACCCCGGTCAGGAACGAGGTCAGGGCCAGCGAGGTCAGCATGCCGCCGACCGCCTTTTTCTTCTCCGGCCGAGCCGTGTGGTACATGGCCAGGCAGGCGGCGGGCAGGCCGAACATCATCACCGGGAAGAACCCGCTCATGAAGCCGCCGGCGCTGGGGTCGTCGGCGAAGAACCGCCGCAGGTCGCCCGTGGCGCCGTGATAGTCGCCGATCACGAACCAGGCGATGTTGTTGAGGATGTGGTGCAGGCCGGTGACGATCAGGATCCGGTTGAGGAACCCGTAGACCAGCAGGCCCAGCTCGCCTGACCCGACGATGGCCCGGCTGGCGCCGTCGACGGCGCCGTTGATGCCGTCATAGCCCAGCCCGATCAGCACCGCGATGCCCAGGCCGGCGAAGCCGCTGATGATCGGCACGAAGCGCCGGCCGCTGAAGAAGGCCAGGTATTCGGGCAGCTTGAAGGTCGAGAAGCGGTTGTAGAACACCCCGCCGATCAGGCCGGAGGCGATGCCGATCGGCACGCTGAGCTTGGCCAGGGCCTTGGCCTTGTAGGCCGCGCCGGCCAGGTCGGCATGGGCCTTGATCAGGCCTGCCGTGACCTCCGGCGGCACGTGCAGCAGAGCCTTGGCGCCCTCGGTGGCGATCAGGAAACAGACCACCCCGGCCAGGCCGGCCGCGCCGTTGTTCTCCTTGGCGAAGCCGACCGCCACGCCGATGGCGAACAGCAGGCCCAGGTTGGAGAAGATCGCGTCGCCGGCCGCGGCCACGAAGGCGATGTTCAGCAGGTCGGGCTGGCCCAGCCTCAGCAGCAACCCGGCCACCGGCAGGACGGCGATCGGCAGCATCAGGGCGCGGCCCAGGGGCTGGAGGAATTCGAGCGGGGACTTCATCGCTTAGGCTCCCGCCTTCAGGATTTGGGCCTGGAAGGCTTTGCAGAGTTGGCGCACGGCCTCGGGCGAGGTCTGGTCCAGGGCCTGGCGGGCCAGGGCCTGGCAGGCCTCGACGTTCAGGGTGCGGACCAGGGCCTTGACCTCGGGCACCGTGGCGGCCGTGGCGGAAAGCTCGGTGACGCCCAGCCCGACCAGCACCGGCACGGCGGCGAGGTCGGAGGCCAGGCCGCCGCACACCCCGACCCAGCGATGGTGCCTGGCGGCGCCGGCGCAGGTCTGGGCGATCATCCGCAGCACGGCGGGGTGCAGGGCGTCGATGCGGGCCGCCAGCTCGGGATTGCCCCGGTCCATGGCCAGCACGTACTGGGTCAGGTCGTTGGTGCCCACCGACAGGAAGTCGGCCTCGGCGGCCAAGAGGTCGGCGGTAACGGCGGCGGCCGGGGTCTCGATCATCACCCCCAGTTCGATCCGCTCGGTGACGCCCATCTCGCGCTTGGCCTCCTCGAGCACGGCGCGGACGGCGCGCAGTTCGTCGAGGCTGGCGATCATCGGGACCATGATCTTGCACTGACCCAGCGGCTTGACCCGCAGGATGGCCCGCAACTGGGTCTTCAGCAGGTGCGGCCGCCACAGGCTGACGCGCACGCCGCGCAGGCCCAGGGCCGGGTTCTCCTCGGCCGGGATCGGCAGGTAGGGCGCGGCCTTGTCGCCGCCGACGTCCAGGGTGCGGATGATCAGCGGACGGCCGTCCAGGGCCGAAGCGATCGCCTGGTACTGGCGGGCCTGCTCGTCCTCGTCGGGCGGAGTCTCGCGCTCCAGGAACAGGAACTCGGTGCGCAGCAGTCCGCTGCCTTCCGCGCCGTTGGCGGCGGCGGCCAGGGCGTCGTTCAGCGAGCCGACATTGCCGAACACCTCGATGCGCACGCCGTCGGCGGTGCGGCTTTCCTGGTGGGCGGCGGCCTTGGCGGCGGCCTTGCGTTCGTGGCGGGCGGCGATGGCGGTCTGGGCGGCGGCCAGGGCGGCGGCGTCGGGACCGATCCGCAAGCTTCCGGCCTCGGCGTCGAGGATCAGCCCCGTGCCCTCGGCCACGTCGAGCACGCCGGGACCGGCGGCGACCAGCGCCGGGATGCCCATGGCCGCGGCCAGGATCGCCACGTGCGAGGTCGGACCGCCCTTGGCGGTGCAGAAGCCCGCCACCTGGCCGGCCTCGACACCCATCAGTTGCGAGGGCAGCAGTTCGTCGGCCAGCAGGATGGCGCCGGGCGGCAGGACCCGGGCCTCGTCTTCTTCACCCGTCAGGGCGCGCAGCACCTGGCGCTCCAGGTCGATCAGGTCGTCCACCCGCTCGGCCAGGCGGCGGTCGCCCAGGCCGCGCAGGGCCTCGACATAGCCGCCGACCGCGCGGCGCCAGGCGAAGCCCGCGCCCTTGCCGTCGGCGATCAGCCGGTGGGCGGCGGCGGCCAGTTCGGGGTCTTCCAGGAAGGCCAGGTGGGCGCCGAGGATCGCCTTGCGGGCGGTGTCACCCTTGCCGGCGGCCTTCTCGATGCGGGCACGGACATGGGCCAGCGCGCCCTCGAGGGCGGCCCGCTCGTTGGCCGCGCCGGTCCCGGCCTCGACGACGACGATGTCGCTGGAGACGAAGCGCACCGCCTGGCCGATGGTCAAGCCCGGCGCGGCCATCACGCCGCGCAGCAGGCCCGGCTCGCTGGGCATGTTCGCACGGACGGCCTCGACCATGGTAGCGGGAGCGGCGGTCGCCGGCAGGTCGGCGCTCTCGCCCATGCCGCCTTCGATCAGCTCGACGACGGCGATGACCGCATATTCGGCGTCGGGGCCGCTGGCCACCACGCTGACGCGGTCGCCGTGGCGGATGGCCAGGGACATCACCCCCACCGGGCTCTTGGCGCTGGCCCGGCGGTTGACGGCGACCAGGGCCACCTCGGCGGCGAACTTGCGGGCGGTCTCGGCGATGCGGGCGGCGGGCCGGGCGTGGATGCCGTGGGCCAGCGGCACGACCACCTCGCGAACGACCTCGCCCTCGGCGACCGGCGACACGGCCGCCGCGCCGCCAGCCGGGGCCAGCTCCATCAGGAAGTCGCCGACCGAGACCACGTGGTCCTGCTCGCGGCGGACGATCTGGAAGGCGTCGGGATTGGTGATGACGATCGGGGTGATCAGGCTGCGGGCCCGCAAGGACAGCAGGTCGAGGTCGAAGCTGATCAGCTTGTCGCCCGACTTCACCGCCTGGCCGTCCTGGACGTGGGCCTCGAAGCCCTCGCCGCCCAGGCCGACGGTCTCCAGGCCGACATGCATCAGGATCTCGGCGCCGTTGTCGGCCCGCAGGGTGATGGCGTGGCGCGTGCCGTGCACCGAGATGACCCGCGCGTCGCAGGGGGCGTGCAGGGTCGAGCCCAGCGGATCGATGGCCAGGCCGTCGCCCAGCATGCGCTCGGCGAACACCGCGTCGGGCGTCTCGTCGAGCGGGGCGATCCAGCCCTTGAGCGGCGAGGACAGTACGAAATTGGACACGGACGCTTCCCTGCTTCCTTGAAACTCTAGTTTTTGCCGCTCTTGCCGGCGGCCGTCAGCGTCACCTGGTCGAGCACCAGCGTCGGCTCGACGCTGCGCGCTGTAAAGGTCAGACACAGGTCATGTCGGCCAGCGCGGGCGGGCAGCACGCCCGACACCGTGCCCAGGCCCGGTCCGCGCGCGGCGGCGCCCAAGGGAATGGCGGCGATGACCTCGCCCGCGCAGCCGTCCAGGCGCACGTCCAGTTCGCCGGCCGGCGTGGCTGGGGCTCGCAAGGGGATCTTGGCCTTGTCGGCGCCGATCTGGAAATTGAACGGAACCTGGCCGATGCGGGCGGTCAGCTTCAGGGCCGACGACAGGTCGGCGCCCTTCCAGACCCAGCATGGGTTCATCAGGTCGACCGCGAACACCGCCCGCTGACCGTTCACCGGCGCGTCGTCTTCCAGCGACAGGTTGATGCCGTTGCCGCACACCTCCAGCTGGTGGCTGCTGCGGGTGTTGGCGGCCAGCAGGCTGACGGGATAGTCGCGGACCCGGCCGAAACCCTGGCCGTCGAGGAAGGTCCGAGCACGGATCGTCTTGCCCGGCGCGACGTCCAGCGGCGCGTCGTAGAGCGGCGAGGCCGTCGTCGGGACGGCGCCGTCGGCGGTGTAGCGGATCTCGCCCAGGCCCAGGCCCGAGGCCAGGGCCACCGAGACCTTGCCGCCTTCGGCCGGGGTCAGGGTCGCCTGGGGCTCGTACGGCACGGTGTCGTGGGCGACGCCCAGGGCGTCCAGCCGCGCCATCTCGGCCGGCAGCCGGGCGGTGAAGCTGTTCCAGTCGTGCCGGGCGGCGGGCGTCCAGCCGTTCTCGGCCACGGCGACCAGGCGCGGGAAGGTCATCTTCTGCAGGCGCTCGTCGGTGCGCATGTGCTCGGTGAAGGCGGTGGCCTGCAGGCCCAGGATGTGGGCGCGCTGGGCCTCGGTCAGGGCGGCGGGCGCGGCGTCGAAGTCGTAGACGTCCTTGAGGCTGATGATCTTCAGCCGGCCGGGCGGCTCGTCGGCCGAGGCGCTCTGGCGGCGGTCCATATAGAGCGTGCTGTCGGGGGCCAGGACGGCGTCGTGGCCCTGCGAGGCGGCCGCGACCGCGCCGTCGATCCCCCGCCAGGACATCACCGTGGCGTTGGGAGCCAGGCCCCCTTCGAGGATCTCGTCCCAGCCGATCATCCGCCGGCCGCGCGCGTTGATATGCTTCTCGGCGCGCTGGATGAACCAGCTCTGCAAGCCGTGCTCGTCCTTGACGCCCAGCTGCGCGATCCTGGCCTGGATGGCCGGGCTGGCCTTCCACTGGTCCTTGACCGCCTCGTCGCCGCCGACATGGATGTACTGCGATGGGAACAGGTCCATGACCTCGTCGAGCACGTCGTTGAGGAAGGCGAAGGTCTGGTCGTCGGTGTTGTAGAGGTAGGGGAACACCCCCCAGTCGCCCATGTTCTGGCGCGGCGGGGTCTTGGTCATGCCGTACTGCGGATAGGCGACCAGCGGGGCCAGGGCGTGGCCCGGCATCTCGATTTCGGGAACGACGGTGATCCCACGCGCGGCGGCGTAGGCGACGAGGTCGCGCACCTGGTCCTGGGTGTAGAAGCCGCCGTAGCGGATGGCCTTGCCGGTCTTGGGATCGCGGCCCGCCGCGCCGGCCGGGACGCGCCAGGCGCCTTCCGAGGTCAGCTTCGGGTACTTCTTGATCTCCAGCCGCCAGCCCTGGTCGTCGACCAGATGCCAGTGCAGGACGTTGAGCTTGTGGGCGGCCATGGCGTCGAGGATCGCCTTGATCGTCTCCACCTTCTGGAAGTGGCGGGCGCTGTCGAGCATGAAGCCGCGCCAGACGAAGCGCGGAGCGTCGTCGATGCTGACGGCGGGCAGTTGGGCGGGGCCCTTGGCGGCGTCCTGCACGGCCAGTTGCCAGACGCTGATCGCGCCGTAGAACAGCCCGGCGCGCTTGGCGGCGGTGACGGTGACACCGCTCGGGGCGACGTCGAGGGCATAGGCCTCGGGGCTGCCGGCCGCCTCCCCCCGCGCCAGAACGATGGCGGCCTCGCCGGCGGGCGGCGGGCCTTCCA
>NZ_AKKF01000146.1 GCF_000281955.1 Caulobacter sp. AP07
GGGCCCGCCGCGCAGCGGTGGGAGGGTGAGGGGGTAAAACGCCGGACGGCGTGCCGGCAGGGCGTTCGAGGAGAACGGCGAGCCCGCGGCTGGCCGGGGACATGCTCTCACAGCAAGGCCTCCGCAAATCGACCCGCGAACGTGGGGTGAGTGCGTGTCCCCACGCCCGTCCACGACCTCAAACCCTCATCTCGGCCTTTAAAGGCAAACTCAGCGGGTCAATTGGGGACACGCACTCACGGCATAGGCTCCGCGAATGCGGCTGAAGTCGTTGCGTGAGAGCATGTCCCCGACCGCCAGCGCTTCGAACGTCCGACTAGGGTTGAAAGCGGACCATCCGCGACCCAGACGACTCCACGCTTTCCCGCCCTTGACTCTCACCCCCTACCCGCCGAAACCCCGGCCTCATGATCACCCGCTATTCCCGCCCCGAAGCCGCCGCCATCTGGTCCAGCCAGACCAAGTACAAGATCTGGTTCGAGATCGAGGCCCATGCCGCCGACGCCATGGCCGAGATCGGGGTCATCCCCAAGCTCGCCGCCGAGACGATCTGGGAAAAGGGCCGCGACGCGGTGTGGGATAGCGACCGCATCGACGAGATCGAACGCGTCACCAAGCATGACGTCATCGCCTTCCTGACCCACGTGTCGGAGATCGTCGGCCCGGAAGCCCGCTTCCTGCACCAGGGCATGACCAGCAGCGACGTGCTCGACACCTGCTTCGCCGTACAGCTGTCCAAGGCCACCGACCTGCTGATCGAGGACGTCGACCTGCTGCTGGCGGCGCTGAAGCGCCGGGCGCTGGAACAAAAGATGACGGTCTGCGTCGGCCGCAGCCACGGCATCCATGCCGAGCCGATCACCTTCGGCCTGAAGCTGGCCGGCTACTACGCCGAGTTCCAGCGCGCCAAGGAGCGGCTGGCCATGGCCAAATTCGAGATCGCCACCTGCGCGATCTCGGGCGCCGTCGGCACCTTCGCCAATGTCGATCCGCGGGTCGAACAGCACGTGGCCGACAAGATGGGCCTGGTGGTCGAGCCGGTCTCGACCCAGGTGATCCCGCGCGACCGCCACGCCGCCTATTTCTGCGCCCTGGGCGTCGTCGCCTCGTCGGTCGAGCGGCTGGCCACCGAGATCCGCCACCTGCAGCGCACCGAGGTGCTGGAGGCCGAGGAGCCGTTCGAGGTCGGGCAGAAGGGCTCGTCGGCGATGCCGCACAAGCGCAACCCGATCCTGACCGAGAACCTGACCGGCCTGGCCCGGCTGGTCCGCTCGGCCGTCGTGCCCGCCATGGAGAACGTCGCCCTCTGGCACGAGCGCGACATCAGCCACTCGTCGGTCGAGCGCGGCATCGGGCCGGACGCCACCATCCACCTCGACTTCGCCCTGCGCCGCCTGGCCGGGGTGATCGAGCGCTTCAACATCTATCCCGACAACATGGCCAGGAACCTGGACAAGCTGGGGGGCCTGGTGTTCTCGCAGCGGGTGATGCTGGCCCTGACCCAGAAGGGGGTGTCGCGCGAGGACGCCTACGCCGCCGTGCAGGGCAATTCGATGAAGGTGTGGCGCGGCGAAGGCCGGTTCATCGACTTTTTGAAGGCCGACGATGTCGTGTCGAAGGCGCTGTCGGACGCCGAGCTCGAGGAACTGTTCGACTACGGCTACCACACCAAGAACGTCGACGTGATCTTCAGGCGGGTGTTCGGCGAGCAGGGCTAGTGACCCGCAAGGCGGGCTTCCCAGCGGTCGTCGACGCAAGCACCCGCGTCCTGATCCTGGGCAGCCTGCCGGGCGACGCCTCCCTGGCGGTCGCGCAATATTACGGCCATCCGCGCAACGCCTTCTGGCGGTTGCTGGAGGGGGTGCTGGCCACGCCGCTGGTCGCCCTGCCCTATGAAGACCGGCTGGCGGCCCTGTTGGCGCATGGCGTCGGCCTGTGGGACGTGATCGCCCAGGCCAGACGCCCCGGCAGCCTCGACGCCGCCATCCAGGACGCCACCGCCAACGACCTGGTCGCCCTGGTCGAGACCCTGCCCGCCCTGCGCGCCGTGGCCTTCAACGGCGGCACGGCGGCCAGGCTGGGCGGCAAGCTGCTGGGCGGCCGCCTGCCCACCCTGGCCCTGCCCTCCTCCAGCCCGGCCCACGCGGCGAGGTCGTTCGCGGAGAAGGCGCAGGCGTGGGCGGCGATCAGGGCGTGGCTGGACTGAGCCTCTCCTCTCCGGTTTTCCCGGCGGGGAAACGGTAAAAGAGGTCCGCGCCGCCACATTACGCGCTTTTCATCTGCGCGCCGCCGCCAACTAGGGCAGCATCGCTTCCCTCCAAGGGGAAGAGGTTTCCACATGCGCATGATCCTGCTGGCCGCCGCTTCGGCGCTCGCGATGTCCGCCGCCGCCATCGCGGCCGAGCCCACCGCCTCCGCCGCCCCCCCAGCTGGAAAACCCATGTACGGCGCCTGGGGCGTCGACCTGACCGCCCGCGACACCGCCGTCAAGCCGGGCGACAACTTCGACAAGTACGTCAACGGGGCGTGGTTCGCCCGCACCCAGATCCCGCCTGACCAGGGCAGCGCCGGCGCGGGCAACGACGTCTACAACCGCTCGCAGGACCAGCTTCGGGCGGTGATCGAGAAGGCGCCGGCCGCGACCCAGCTGGGCGGGCTGTACAAGAGCTTCACCGACGAGGCCAAGGTCGAGCAGGTCGACGACGGGCCGCTGAAGGCCGACCTGGCTAAGGTGGCGGCGGCGGCCGACAAGACCGCCTTCGCCCGGCTGATGGGCGCCGCGCACGGCGGCTTCGGCGCCGACCTGTTCCAGCTGGACGTCGCGCCCGACATCAAGAGCCCCGAGGTCAACACCCTCTATGTCTATCAGTCGGGCCTGGGCCTACCCGAGCGCGACTACTACCTGGCCGACGGCTTCAAGCCGCAGCGCGAGGCCTATGCGGCGTTCGTCCAGCGGGCCCTGGCCGCGGCGGGCTATGCCGATCCGGCCAAGGCGGCGGCGCAGGTCATGGCCCTGGAGACCCGCATCGCCACGGTCAGCTGGCCGGCGGCCGAGCGGCGCGACGTCGACAAGACCTACAACCCCGTCACCGTCGGCCAGCTGGCGACCTACGCCCCCGCCTTCCCGTGGGCCGACTACCTGGCCGCGGCCGGCATGCCGGGCCTGGGCGCCGTGGTGCTGAACGAGAACACCGCCATCCGCGACATCGCCAAGATCTACGCCGAGACGCCGCTGGAGACGCTGAAGGCCTGGCAGGCCTTCCACCTGGTGGAGGAGGCCTCGCCCTACCTTTCCAAGCGGTTCGTCGACAGCCGCTTCGAATACGTCAAGGTCCTGACCGGCCAGGCGACGATCCGCCCGCGCTGGAAGCGCGGCGTGCAGCTGGTGGACGGCAGCCTGGGCGAGCTGGTCGGCCGGACCTATGTCGAGACCTATTTCCCTCCCAGTTCCAAGGCCCAGATGGTCGGGATGATCGGCAACCTGAAGGTCGCCATGGCCAAACGGATCGACGACGCGCCCTGGATGAGCCCGGCGACCAAGGCCGAGGCCCAGGTCAAGCTCAAGCGCATGGCGGTGATGGTGGCCTATCCCGACAAGTGGCGCGACTATTCGGGGCTGAAGATCGAGGCCGGCGACCTCTACGGCAACGTCTCGCGCAGCCGGGCCTTCGAGTGGGCCTACGAGCTGAGCGACCTGGGCAAGGCCGTCGACCACGGCAAGTGGCAGATGACGCCCCAGACGGTGAACGCCTACAACGACACCTCGCAGAACCAGATCGTCTTCTCGGCCGGCATCCTGCAGGCGCCGCTGTTCGACCCGGCGGCCGATCCGGCGGTCAACTACGGGGCCATCGGCGCGGTGATCGGCCACGAGATCAGCCACGGCTTCGACGACCAGGGCCGCAAGTTCGACGAGACGGGCAAGCTGCGCGACTGGTGGACCGCCGAGGACGGCAAGCGCTTCGAGGCCCAGGCCGAGATCCTGGGCAAGCAGTACGACGCCTATGAAGGCGCGCCGGGCATGTTCATCAACGGCAAGCTGACCATGGGCGAGAACATCGCCGACCTGGCCGGGCTGCAGGTGGCGCTGGACGCCTATCACGCCTCGCTGGGCGGCAAGCCGGCCCCGGTGATCGACGGCCTGACCGGCGACCAGCGCCTGTTCCTGGCGTTCGGCCAGAACTGGCGCAGCAAGGTGCGCGACGACGCGCTGAAGGAGCAGATCACCTCGGACCCGCACTCGCCGCCGGCCTTCCGGGTCATCGGCCCGACCCGCAACATCGACGCCTGGTACGCGGCCTTCGGCGTCAAGCCGGGCGAGGCCTACTACCTCAAGCCCGAGGACCGCTCGCGGGTCTGGTAAGTCATGAAAAACTCGCGCCGCCCTTTCGGACGACGCGAGTGATCTGGCTCGGAAGAGAGGTCAGGCGATCTTCTTGACCGGCACCTTCTCGACGTGGGTGTTCAGGTAGTTGAACCCACCGAAGCCGTTCCAGGCGTTGTCCACCGTCAGCGCCGCCGTGAACTTGGCCAGGAACGAGCCGATGGCGGGGGGCGGCACGCTGTAGACGAACTCGCCGTGCAGCGAGACCAGCTGATGGTTGGGCCCGAAGCCGGTCTGATAGATCTGGCCGGTGACCGGGAAGCGGTGATGACCGCCGACGATCGCCTGGCTGATCTCGGCGATGCCGCTGACGTGGCCGGAGGCGGCCTGCACCGTCAGGGCCAGGTTGACGATGGGCGCGCCGGGCGTCCCGACATTGCCGACCACCGCCTTGACGAAATAGAGGCCGAGGTCCGTGCCTTCGGCCTTCTGAGTGTGAAGCGTACCGATATCATCCGCCATGGTGTGTCCTCCTGGTGTGGGCGACCCTGTCGATCGCCTCCCGCGAGAGTGATACATCCGGCTTTGGATGGCGCCCAAAGAAACCTGAGCGCGCTATCTGATTTTCTATCTACCTATAAGAGTATTCATTCCGTACCCGCCGTTTCGCGAACTCGGGACTCCCAAGACGACAAGGCCCGGCCGCGACGAACGTCGCGATCGGGCCCTGTGGATGGATTTAGAAAAATTCCGTCGCGCCAAGCTGTTGGCGCGGACGCCGGCCTACTCGCCGGCGGCGATCTGGCCGCGGGCCATGGCCAGCAACTCGTCCATCTTGCGACGGACTTCACCCTCGCTGACATTGACGCCCGACCCCTTGAGGTCGCCGGCCACCTTGCGCAGCACGTCCTCGTCGCCGGGCTGCTCGAAGTCGGACTTCACGACCGCGCGCGCGTATTCCTCGACGGTGGCCAGGCCCATCAGGCCGGCCGCCCATTCGCCCAACAGGCGGTTGCGACGGGCGGTCGCCTTGAATTCCTGTTCCTGCTCCAGCGCGAACTTGCGTTCGAAACCCTGTTCGCGATCGTCGAAGGTCGTCATGAAAGCCCCAATAGTCTCTGAGCGGGCTGCATATCCCCTGGCGAGCCGCCCGGCAATCGGAAGCAACGCCGCATCGCCCATGATCCGCTCACAATCCCGAGGTCGCGGCTAGCCCCGTTTGCGCCAGGCGCCGCGTTCAGCTAGGTTTCCCCGCGACATTTTTCGTGAGCGGCCTTGAGTCGAACGCCGCGCGCAGCTATCCGCCGCGCGCGCTTTTCGTTTCTCCGGACAAGAGGCGCCCGCAACCAGAAGGGCCTCGACGAGAGCCATGACCACCCGCCGCAAGAAGATTTACGAAGGCAAGGCCAAGATCCTGTACGAGGGCCCCGAACCGGGCACCCTGATCCAGTATTTCAAGGACGACGCCACCGCCTTCAACGCCCAGAAGAAAGCCGTGCTCGAGGGCAAGGGCGTGATCAACAACCGCATCAGCGAGTACATGATGACTCGCCTGAACGCGATCGGCGTGCAGAACCACTTCATCCGCCGCCTGAGCCTGCGCGAGCAGCTGATCAAGGAAGTCGAGATCATTCCGCTCGAGGTGGTGGTGCGCAACATCGCCGCCGGCTCGATCGCCACGCGCCTGGGCTTGGCCGAGGGCACGCCCCTGCCCCGCTCGATCATCGAGTTCTACTACAAGGACGACAAGCTGGGCGACCCGATGGTCTCCGAGGAGCACATCACCGCGTTCAACTGGGCCGCCACCCAGGAGATCGACGACATGATGGCCATGGCCCTGCGGGTGAACGACTATATGAGCGGCCTGTTCAGCGCCGTCGGCATCACCCTGGTGGACTTCAAGATCGAGTTCGGCCGCATCTACGAAGGCGACTTCAGCCGCGTGATCCTGGCCGACGAGATCAGCCCCGACAGCTGCCGGCTGTGGGACTCGACCACCAACGAGAAGATGGACAAGGACCGGTTCCGCCGCGACCTGGGCAATGTCATCGAAAGCTACACCGAGGTGGCCCGCCGCCTCGGCATCATGAAGGAAATGCCCACCGTCATCCAAGGCGGCGTGCACTAGGCAAAACACCTTCTCCCGGAGGGGAGAAGGAGGGGCCCGCGACGAAGTCGTGGGAGGATGAGGGGTTACGCCCCATCCGACTTCACGCCCTGCCGGCGCGCCGTCGAACGCCTTCACCCCTCACCCTCCCATCGCTCCGCGATGGGCCCCTCCCTCTCCCCTCCGGGAGAGGGTGAAAAGGTCAGGAAAGATATGAAAGCCAAGGTTCAAGTGTTCCTCAAGCCCGGCGTCCTCGACGTCCAGGGCAAGGCCGTCGAAGCCGCCCTGCACGGGCTGGGCTGGGCCGACGTCTCGGGCGTGCGGGTCGGCCGCACCATCGAGTTCGACGTCGTCGAAACCGATCCCGCCAAGGCCGAGGTCGAGGTCAAGGCCATGTGCGACAAGCTGCTGGCCAACACCGTCATCGAAAGCTACCGCGTCGAGATCGCCTGAGATCGGCCGCTCGCCAGTGGCGAGAAGCTGGACAAGGACACGCTAAGCGCGCACCCTTCGCCATCATCGATGGGCGAAGGGGCTCGCCGTGACCATTTTCGAAATCCAGAAGGCCTTGGCGATCAACGGGTTTGACCCCGGCAACATCGACGGCGTCTGGGGGCGGCGCACCATCGCCGCCGTCCGCGCCTTCCAGGCCGCCAGGCAGCTCCAGGTCGACGGCGTGGTCGGACCTGAAACCCTGAAGGCCCTCGGCCTTGTCGCGCCGGCCAAGCAGGACAAGCTCGGGGACCCGGCCCTGGTGTGGCTGCAGGAAGCTCAGCGGCTCCTCGGCTTGCAGGAGGGCCCCGGCGCGCTCGACAACCCGATCATCCTGGATTTCGCCAACAAGCTCGACCTGGACTACAAGCACGACGACATCGCGTGGTGCGGGCTGTTCGTCGCCCACTGCATCGGATCCACCCTGACGACCGAGCCGCTGGTGTCGGACCCGCTGGGCGCGCGCAGCTGGCTGAGGTTTGGCGGCCCCTGCACGCCGCAGCCCGGCGCGGTCCTGGTCTTCTGGCGCGAGAAACCGGAGGGCTGGAAGGGCCATGTCGGCTTCTACGCGGGCGAGAACGGCGGCAACCTCTATGTCCTCGGCGGCAACCAGGCCAATTCCGTCAGCTTCGCCTGGGTCGAGCGCAAACGTCTCCTGGGCGCCCGGTGGCCCGCCACCGTACCCCCGGGGACCGGCAAGACGCGCAAGGTCAAGGACGACGGCAGGCCCGCTTCAACCAACGAGGCCTAGGGGTCCGCACTCAATTGAACGCTTGAATTGCTGAGTAGAGACAAAGCTCTCAACAACAGTTGTCATCCCGGAAGCCTCGCAGAGGCTGTCCGGGACCCAGGGGCCGGCGCAATGCGGTGGCCCCTGGGTCCCGGCACTTCGGCCCGCTACGCGGTCCTACGGCCGGGATGACAACAGTTGGGGGCTGCAATTGAGTCCGGCGCCTGGCCGGCCTTGCGCTCCGTCGCCGCCCTGCCCAAGTTCGCTCGAACACGGTCGGAGGAGCGGAACATGTGGCAACTGGCCCAGGTCAATATCGGTCGCCTGCGAGCGCCGGTCGACCATCCGATGATCAAGGACTTCGTCGACAACCTCGACCCGGTCAACGCCCAGGCCGAGGCCTCGCCCGGCTTCGTCTGGCGGCTGACGGGCGACGGCAACGACGCCACCGACCTGGCCCCCTACGAAGACCCGCTGATCGCCATCAACATGTCGGTCTGGACCGACATTCCGTCCCTCGGCGCCTTCGTCTATCGCGGCGACCACGTCCAGATCATGCGCCGTCGCCGCGAGTGGTTCGAGCACATGGACGTCTTCATGGTCCTGTGGTGGGTCCCGGCCGGCCACCGGCCGACCATCGACGAGGCCAAGGCCCGCCTGGCGCTGCTGGAACAGCACGGCCCGACGCCGGCCGCCTTCACCTTCAAGGTCCCCTTCCCCTCCCCCGACGCCACGCCGGTCGAGCCGGTGCTGGAAGAGTGCGCGTAGGGGGCGGTCCTTCGTTCTCGCATGAGAGCGTTCCCTCGGCTGTCATCCCGGAAACGGCGAAGCCGTTATCCGGGACCGCCGCAAGCGCCGGCGTTCACGCGTCGGTCCCGG
>NZ_AKKF01000147.1 GCF_000281955.1 Caulobacter sp. AP07
TGGGGGGGGAGCCGGTGGAGGCCAGGGTGGCGGCGATCTTGCGCGCCACGTGGCCGGACTTGCCGATGCCGGTGCAGACCACCCGGCCCTTGGCGTCGAACAGCGCCTCCACGGCGCGGACGAACGATTCGTCGAGCGCGGCGGACAGCTGGCATAGGGCCTGCGCCTCGGCGTTCAGAACCCGCTGGCCGACGACGATCGCGTCGAAGGCGCTCATTGCCCCGCTTCCGCGGCGCGGGCGTCGCTCACCTGCTGCCTGGCCTGCTGTTCGCGCAGGGCGGCGGCGTCCTTCTCGCGCTGGATCTTGGCGCGCATCTCGGGCGTCTGCTGGATGGGCACCGTTCCCCACGGCGGGGGCGAACGGTCGCCGTAGCCTTGAGGCCAGACCAGGGAGAAGGCGATCATGGCCAGGCCGATGAGCGCCATGAGCGGCATGAAGATGCGATCGGGCATGGCCTGCCTATAGCACGCCGCTTTTTTTTAAACAGGGAGAGGGGTGCGAGAGAAGGGCGGGGCGCTTGACGCAAGGTCCCCTGGGGCTTAGCCCGCCTGCGACACATCTTGGAGGCCTGATGCCCGTCCTCGTCCTGCTCCGCCACGGCCAAAGCCAGTGGAATCTCGAAAACCGCTTCACCGGCTGGGTGGACGTGGATCTGACCGCCGAAGGCGAGGCCCAGGCCCGCAAGGGCGGTGAACTGATCAAGGCCGCCGGCGTCGAACTCGACGAGGCCTACACCTCGGTCCAGACCCGCGCGATCCGCACCTGCAACCTGGCGCTGGACGCGGCGGGCCAGAGCTTCGTGCCGGTGACCAAGGACTGGCGGCTGAACGAGCGCCACTACGGCGGCCTGACAGGCCTGAACAAGGCCGAGACCGCCGAGAAGCATGGCGAGGAGCAGGTCACCATCTGGCGCCGGTCCTACGACATCCCGCCGCCGGAACTGGCCCCGGGCGGCGAATACGACTTCAACCAGGACCGTCGCTACGCGGGCATGGACCTGCCGGCCACCGAGAGCCTGAAGACCACCCTGGTCCGCGTCCTGCCCTATTGGGAAGCCGAGATCGCGCCCAAGCTCAAGGCCGGCGAGACGATCCTGGTGGCCGCCCACGGCAACTCGCTGCGCGCCATCGTCAAGCACCTGTTCAACGTGCCCGACTCCGAGATCGTCCATGTCGAGATCCCCACCGGCAATCCGCTGGTCATCGATCTGGACGGCGATCTGAAGCCGACCGGCGCCCGCTATCTCGACGAGTCGCGCGCCCAGCCGCTTCCGACGGCAGGTTGAGGACAGGCCGAGGGGCGACCTGCGGTCGCCCCGAAAGGCTTGGAAACGCAGCGTTAATGCGGGTCCGCGCATTCTGTTCGCCTGGCCCTTCGGGGAATCGACACGAGCAGCCATGAACGCCCCACCCGCGGCAGGCCAAGAGCATCGACGCCTGACGCAACACGACGTAGACCTGATCTGCGCCAAGCATGACCGCCTGTGGTCGGCTCGGCTGGGAGGGGCGCGCGCGGTGTTCGCCTTCTGCGATCTGTCCGGCCTGTCGGTCACCGGTCGCAATCTGTGTGACGCCGACTTCACCGGCGCCCTGCTGGTCGGATGCGACCTGCGACGCACCAAGCTCGACAACGCCAGCCTCTACGGCGCCGACCTGCAGGGCTCGGACCTGACCGACGCCTCGATGCGGCGCTGCGACCTGCGCGGCTCCAGCCTTCGGGGCGCCAACCTGACCGGCGCCGACCTGTTCGAGGCCGACCTGCGCGAAGGCCAGATCGCCGCCGCCGACCGCAAGGAAGGCTACCGGGTTCTCGAACCCCAGCAGCGCGAGGCCCAGGCCCATGGCGCGATCCTGGCCGGGGCCAACCTGGAACGCTCGCGGCTGTCGGGCATCATCGCCACCAAGGCCGACTTCAGCGACGCGATCCTCAAGGACGCCAAGCTGGTGCGCGCCAACCTCAAGCAGGCCAATTTCAACGGCGCCAACCTGGCGGGGGCGGACCTTTCCGGCGCCAACCTGACCGGCGCGGACCTGCGCAACGCGGTGCTGGTGGGCGCCAAGACGATGTCGTGGAACATCAACGACACCAATCTGGACGGCGCCCTGACCGACAAGGCGTCGGGCACCGACGTTTCCGACATGCCCTACGAGCAGATGATCGCCGACCACGCGCGCTGGTGCGAGACCGGCGGCGCGGAGGGCAAGCCGTCGGTGTTCGACAGGGCCGACCTGCGCAATCTCAAGTCGGTGCGCGGCTTCAACCTGACGGCCCTGTCGGCCAAGGGGGCGGTGTTCTACGGCCTCGACATGGAGAGCGTGCAGATGCAGGGCGCGCAGCTGGAAGGCGCCGACCTGCGATCCTGCAACCTGCGCCGGGCCGACCTGCGCGGGGCGCGGCTGAAGGGCGCCAAGCTGGCGGGATCGGACCTGCGCGAGGCGCAACTGGGGCCGCTGCTGATCGGCCGCGATCGCCTGCTGCCCAGCGACCTGACCGGCGCCCTGCTGACCAACGCCGACTTCGCGCGCGCCGATCTGCGCCAGGCCTGTCTGAGCGGCGCGGACCTGTCGCGCGCCAATTTCACCAACGCCCTGCTCAAGGACATCGACATCACCGGCGCGATCCGCATGGGCGCGCGCGGTCTGGACGACGTGATCTGAAGCGGTCGGCGACGCGTTTCTTCAGCTGAATGTTCGTAAGTTGCGACAAAGCGACGCGGCTTTAACGCTTCGCTCGTTGGTCCTGGCTATTCTGTAGCCCGATCAACGGGTTCGGGGGAGCTTTGGGGGAACATGACGGCGGCGCTGAGCATTGCTGGACGTCGGCGGCTGAGTCAGGCCGAGCTCGACATGATCGTCACGGCCCACGAGAAGTTCGTCACCGGCAAGCAGGGCGGCAAGCGCGCCTCACTGCGGTTCATGAACCTGTCGGGCCTGGACCTGTCGTTCCGCAACCTGGCCGACGCCGACCTGTCGGCCTCGGTCCTCGACGGCTGCCGCATGGTCCGCACCAAGCTGGAACGCGCCAGCCTGTTCGGCGCCGACCTGCGCAAGGCCGACCTGCGCCAGGCGATCCTGATCCGCGCCGACCTGCGCGGCGCCTGCCTGCGCGGCGCCAACCTTTCCCAGGCCGACCTGACCCAGGCCGACTTCCGTGAAGGCCAGGTGGCCGTCCCGCATCCGCGCAAGGGATTGGAGTCCTGCCGCCACGAGGCCCGCACCGGTGAGGTCGACGAGGTCAATTTTTCCGGGGCGACGCTCGACGGTTCGCAGTTCTCGGGCGTTTCGGCGTTCAAGGCCGATTTCAGCGACTGTTCGCTGCGCGGCGCCAAACTCTCGGGCGCAAACCTCAAGGACGCCAACCTGACCGGGGCCATTCTCGACGGGGCCGACGTCAGCGGCGCCAACCTGGAAGGCGCCAATTTCACCGGCGCGGTGATGACCGGGGTCGACACCTCCGGCGCCCGGACCAGCGGCGCGGAGATGCGGGGCTGCCTGGCGTCCTCCACCGCCGAGGCGGTGGCGCGGGCCGACGAGATCCACCAGCGCTGTCTGGCCAATCAGGCCTGGTGCCGGACCGGCGGCAAGGAGGGCGCGCCGGCCCGTCTCGACGGCGAGGACCTGCGGCCGCTGGGCGACCGGCTGAAGGGGCTGCGCCTGACGGCGATGAGCGCGGTCGGGGCCTGCATGGTCGGCATCGACCTTTCGGGAGCCCAGCTTCAGGGCGCGAACCTGCAGAACGCCGACCTGCGCACCGCCAACCTGCGCGGCGCCGACCTGCGCGGCGCCAAGCTGTCGGGGGCCAACCTGACCAAGGCCGACCTGCGCCAGGCGACGTTGTCGCCCTTGCCGCTGGGGCCCGAGCGCAAGACCGTGGCCAATCTCACGGCGACGCGCCTTCGCTACGCCCTGCTCCAGGCCGCCGACCTCAGCGAGGCGGTGCTGGACGGCGCGGACCTGCGGGGCGCGGACCTCACCGGGGCGCGCCTGGCCAAGACCAGTCTGCGCGGTTGCGACCTGTCCCAGGTCCAGGGCCTGGACCTGGCGCCAGCCTAGAACAGCTTCGGACGCGGCGGACGCCGGCCTGAATCCGGGCCGGCCATGAGCCGTCGCCGAAAGAAAAAGGGCGGCGCCTGGCGACGCCGCCCAAAAGTCTGGAGGGGAGAAAAGGTAATGCGCGGCGACGCGGTTAGGCCGCCTTCTCGCCTTCGATCAGCGCCGGGCCCGCCTTGATCTCGATGGTGCGGGGCTTGAGGGCCTCGGGCAGCTCGCGCTTCAGGGCGATCGACAGCAGGCCGTCCGACAGGGCGGCGTCGGTCACGACCACGTAGTCGGCCAGCTGGAAACGGCGCTCGAAGTTGCGCGCGGCCAGACCGCGGTGGAGGTAGCGCTTGGCTTCGTCATTGGCCGGCTTGCGGCCGGTGACGGTGAGAAGGTTCTCCTTCACCTCGACGCCGAGTTCCTCCGGCTTGAAGCCGGCCACGGCGATCTCGACGCGGTAGGCGTTCTCGTCGGTGCGTTCGATGTTGTAGGGGGGATAGCCCGAAGCGGCTTCGCTCGAGGCGGCGGCGTCCAGCTGGGCGGCCAGCCGGTCAAAGCCGACGACGGAGCGATACAGGGGGGAAAGGTCGATCGTACGCATGGTCACATCCTTCTTTTCAAGCAAGGTTGTTCAATCAGTTCAGACCTTTGGTGACCCTGGATAGGCGTCGCCCGTGATCTGGAAGGCCCGGGGTTCCAGCGCCTTCGAGACCAAGGTGGTGCGCCGATTTTTCACTTCAAGAGGTTGAATGGCGGCGTCGGCGGTGAATCGCTTGATCGTTGTTCGCCCATGGCTAAGGTCAGCGCGCCCAACCCCGGAGAGCCCGATGATCACCCACCGCCGCCATCTCCTGTTGCTCGCCGCCGCCGCGCTCTGCCTGCATGCCGCGCCCGCCGTGGCCGCCGACGTCGCCCTCCAGGCGGCCATCGCCTCGCCCGACCGCACGCCCGCCAGCGTGATCCGCGACGGGGCCCGCCATCCCTACGAGAGCCTGGTCTTCTGGGGGCTGAAGCCCAAGCAGACGGTCGTCGAGGTGTCGCCGGGCGGCGGCTATTGGACCGAGATTCTCGCCCCCTACGCCAAGGCCACTGGCGGAACCTACGTGGCCGGCGTCGCCGACCTGGCCAATCCGAAAATCTCCGAAGGGGCCAAGAAGGGCAGGGCGGCGTTCGAGACCCGCTTCGCCGATCCGGCCAAGTACGGCACGGTCCAGTTCGCCAACTTCGGGCCGGTGGCCGGACCGCTGGGCGGGCCGGGCTCGGCCGACCTGGTCATCACCGCCCGCAACGTCCACAACTGGACTGGCCAACCGGGCGTCGCCGACAAGATCTTCGCCGACTTCTTCGCGGTGCTGAAGCCGGGCGGCCTGCTGGCGGTCGAGGACCATCGGGCCGATCCCAAGTCGGAGACCGACAAGGGCGCGGACGGCTACCTGGCCACCGCGACGGTGGTGGCTCTGGCCGAGAAGGCCGGCTTCAAGCTCGACGCCCAGTCCGAGATCAACGCCAATCCCAAGGACACCAAGGACCATCCGTTCGGCGTCTGGACCCTGCCGCCGGTCCGTCAGAGCGCTCCCAGCGGTCAGCCCGCCGACCCCGCCTTCGACCACGCCAAGTACGACGCCATCGGCGAGAGCGACCGCATGACCTTGCGCTTCCGCAAGCCGGGCTGATCCCGCCAGGCCGATGGGCGCCGTTTCGCCAAGGTCGCGTGCATGATCCTGGTGAAAGTCGAGATGTTGGGGGGAGCATGAGCCAGGGACTTTGGTGGTCACGACGCGGTCTGCTGGCGGGGGTCGGCGCCTTGGGCCTGGCCGGCTGTGGCCGCAAGGCCGACAAGGTCGCCGCGGCCAAGCCGGCGACCAAGGCCGAGCCGATGACCCTGAAGGCCGCGACCCTGGGCGACTGGCGCTCGCCCGCCGACAAGGCCCGCGACGCCTGGCGCCATCCGGTCGAGAGCCTTGAGTTCTGGGGGTTGAAGCCCGGCCAGACCGTGGTCGAGTTCTGGCCGGGGGCCGGCTGGTACACCGACATCCTGGCCCCCTATCTGGCGGCGACGGGCGGCAAGCTGTACGCCGCCTCGCTGCAGACCGACCTTCCCGACGAACCGACCGCCGGAGAGATCGTCGAGGCCTATCGCCACAAGCTGACCGCCAAGCCCAAGGTCTATGGCGAGGTCGCGATCACCGCTTTCGGCCCCTCCAGCGGTCCGGTCGCCCCGGCCGGTTCGGCCGACCTGGTGCTGTTCCTGCGCAACCTGCACAACTGGATGGCGGCCGGCCTGACCGAAAAGGCCTTCCGCGACGCCTTCACCGTTCTGAAGCCCGGCGGCGTGCTGGGGATCGAGGAGCATCGGGGCGAGCCCGGCCGCGTGCAGGACGTCCTGGCGGCCGACGGCTACGTGCAGCAGGCCTATGTGGTCGAGATGGCCAAGGAGGCGGGGTTCGTCCTGGCGGGCGAAAGCGAGATCAACGCCAATCCCAAGGACACCAAGGACCATCCGTTCGGCGTCTGGACCCTGCCGCCCACCCGGCTGTCGGCGCCGCGCGGCGAGCCGGCCGAACCCGGCTTCGACCACGCCAAGTACGACGCCATCGGCGAGAGCGACCGCATGACCCTGAAGTTCGTCAAACCGAAATGAGAACGCCCTTGAAACGCCGCGCCGCCCTTTCGGGCCTGATCGCTTTGGCCGCCATCTGCGCTGCGCCCCTGTCCCGCGCTGACACCGGCAAGGTCGTGCCCGCCGCCACGGTGTTTCCGTATCTGGAGGCCTTCCTGAAGATCCCCGCCGCCGAGCGGGCGCGGCTCAAGGTCAGCTACAGCCTGCGGCGCGACGACAAGCCGCCAGTCGGGGTGAAGGCGGCGCTGGTCGAGACCGGCGGGGCGCGCACGCCGCTGTCGATCGACAGCGCCACGGGGCGCTTCGAACGCCTACCGACCCTGACCCAGTTGCAGGCCAAGGTGCAGGTCGCCTTCGAAGCGCCGCCGAGCGCCAAGTTCGGAATCGTCATGGATCTGGATCCAGCGCTGAAGCCGGCGATGGACTATGAGACGCGCGAGCTGATCGCTACGGTAACCGAGTCCAACGCCGCCATCCGCAAGGCGGCCGGAGCGATGGCGATGATGGCGCCGACCATGACTGGGATCGCCTTCGCCAAGGCCGAAACCGGGGCTGTCGTGTTCCCCAACGGAAGCACGCAGCCGCTGCCCGTCATCGAAGGCATGCCCTATTATCGCCCCGAGCAATTCAAGGGCGCCATCAAGGTGCGCCTGGGCAAGATGCCGGCCAGCGTGGGGTTTTACGACAAGAAGAAATAGCCGAGGGCGCGTCTAAACAGTGTTTACTCGCCGCGATCCAGCGGCCAGTCTGCCGCCGAAGAATCCACGCGCAGACAGGGAGACCGCGCTCATGGCCACGTTGCAGGAAATCACCGATCGTATCAAAGGCGCTGTTGGCGACGACAGCGGTCTGGGCAAGAGCCTGAAGTTCGACCTGAAGGACACCGGCGTCATCCATATCGATGGCGGCGCCGTGACCAATGAAGACACCCCCGCCGACCTGACCATGACCCTGTCGCTGGACGACCTGCTGGCCATCGGCGCCGGCTCGCTGGACCCGACCATGGCGGTGATGACCGGCAAGCTGAAGCTGTCGGACATGGGTACGGCCATGGCGTTGCAGTCGAAGATGGCGGCCCTCTTCGCGAAGATGCGCTGATCCATGAACGGGACGGCGTCTCTGGTCTCGATTCCCGAGGCGCCCGTTCCCGATCACGGAAAGGCCGAATGGTTCAGCGGCGCGGATGGGGCGACCCTCCGCGCCGCTTTCTTTTCGCCTGAGGGTCCGCCGAGAGGATCGGTGGTGGTCAGCCCCGGGCGCAGCGAGCCGATCGAGAAATATTTCGAGGTGGTCCAGGACCTGCTGGACCGGGGCTTCGTCGTGCTGGTCCACGACTGGCGCGGGCAGGGGCTGTCGCAACGCGCGCTGCCCGACCGCCTGAAGGGCCACGCGGCCGGTTTCAAGCCCTTCCTCGCCGACTACCAGGCGCTGCTGGCGGCCTTCGAGGCGCGCCTGCCCAAGCCCTGGATCGCGCTGGGCCACTCGATGGGCGGCTGCCTGACGGCCCTGGTCCTGGCCCAGGGCGAGGCGCGCTTTTCCGCCGCGGTGCTGTCGGCGCCGATGCTGGGCCTCAACACCGGCGGCAAGCCGCCCCGCGCCGCCCGAGCCCTGGCCTGGATCATGGCGCGCGCCGGCCTGGCGGGCGACTATGTGCTGGGCGACAAGGGCGACCCCTTCACCCAGACCTTCCCCAAGGACGCCCTGACCCACGACGCGACGCGCTATGCCCGCTACCAGGCCCAGGTCAGCGCCAATCCCGACATCGCCCTGGGCGGCATCACCTGGGGCTGGACCGATTTCGCGTTCTCCGCCTGCGCCTGGCTGCGGCGGTCAAAGGGCGTGGAGGCCATTGCCATTCCGGTGACCATCGTCGGGGCCGGTGACGACAGCCGGGTGACCGTCGCCGACGAGCGGGCGGTCGCCGCCCGCATCCCCAAGGGCCGCTATCTGGAGATCGACGGCGCCTTCCACGAAATCCTGATCGAGACCGACGATGTTCGGGCGAAGTTCTGGGCGGCGTTCGACGAAACGGCGGACGCCGTCGCGCCCCTAGGCGTCGGGGAATCTGCTTGAGTATTTGGACATGGTTGAAGTCATTGGGCAGGCTAGCGCCGCCGCGCCTGCCTGAACCCGAGGCCGCCTACGTGGTCTCGTTCGATGGTGCGGTCATTGCCGTGCGTGATCCCGACCGGCAAGACCACCAACTTCCGATCGCGGACCTTCGCGGCGTGGTGATCGAGACTGATGACTCCGGCCCCTGGGGCGCTGATCTATGGTGGCTGCTGTTTGGCGCGGACGACCGGGTCGCCGTAGCCTTTCCGGGCGGCGCCACCGACGAGCAGGTTGTCATCGATCAGTTGATGGCCCTGCCTGACTTTGATTTCGAGGCCATGACGAGAGCCATGAGTTCGACCGACGTCGCGGTGTTTCCCGTGTGGCGGGCCGCCTAGCGTCGGCCCTACTTCGCCGACCGCCGCAGCGCCACCAGCGCCTCGTCCAGGATCCGCGGGTCGCCGGCGATGACCATCTGGCCGCCGTCCTGGCCGACCGGCTGGCCGCGCCAGTCGGTGACCACGCCGCCGGCCCCTTCGATCAGCGGGATGGCGGCCTCGATGTCCCAGGACTTCAGGCCGGCCTCGATGACCATGTCCATCTTGCCCATGGCGACCATGGCGTAGGCATAGGCGTCGCAGCCCAGGCGGGCCAGCTTGGCGGCGGCCCGCACCTGGCGCCAGGCGCCCAGTTCGGCGCCGTCGAAACAGGCTTCGGGATCGGTGGTGGCGATGACGGCGTCGGTCAGCTTGGCGCACTCGCGCACCCGGATCGGCGTGGTCTGGCCGCGCGCCATCAGGCGCGAGCCGGCGGCCGAACCGATGAACACCTCGCCGACATAGGGCTGGCCGATCGAGCCCAGCACCGGGCGACCCTGATGGCGCAGGCCGATCAGGGTGGTCCACAGCGGCAGGCCGGAGATGAAGGCGCGGGTGCCGTCGATCGGGTCGAGCACCCAGACGAATTCGGCGTCGGGACGGTCTTCGCCGTACTCCTCGCCGATCACGCCGTGTTCGGGATAGCGCTCTGAAATCAGCGCGCGGATCGCCGCCTCGGCGCCGCGATCGGCCTCGGTGACCGGATCGAACGCCGCATGGCTGTCGCGCGGCAGGTTCTTGCCCGCTCCCTTGTCCTCGAGCCCATGGTCGGCCCGGAACAGCGGCAGGATCGCCGCCGCCGAGACGCGGTTGAGGTCGATGACAAAGGCGTCGAGCTGGGCGAGGCGGTCGGCGGAGAGCGTCATGGCGGGAGGATTAGCCCGCCCTTCGACTCGACGCCACCTTCCGCGCTCCGGAACCCTAGGCTTCCACCAGTTCGCCGCCGTTCAGCGACTTGGCCAGGTCCAGCAGGCGACGGCGCGGACGTTCGCCCAGCAGGTAGTAGGCGCGGACCAGGTCCAGCGTCTCCTTGCGGGCGAACATCTCGCCGCCTTCGGCCTCGCCGACGGCTTCCTGGCGCGCCTGGTCCGACAGGCCGTCATAGAAGTAGCCGACCGGAACCTCGAGCGCTTCGGACAGCTGCCACAGGCGCGCCGCCGAAATGCGGTTGGCGCCGCACTCGTATTTCTGGATCTGCTGGAAACGGACGCCCACGGCGCCGGCCAGCTGTTGTTGTGTCAGTCCGAGCAGACGGCGCCGGCGGCGCAGTCGCTTGCCCAGATAAACGTCGATATCGTTGCCCATGGAGATCACGCCCCGATTATTACCCCCGTCCCGAAACGGAACGAACTGGGTTGACGGCCGCAAGTCGCGTGCCGGGCGAAACCGGCCCGGATCGGGCGACGCGCCGAGTCCCACTTGCTCGCGAAGCAGGGTAGTAAGGGTCCATGTCGGATAAGCGTCGGCCTTGGGCCCAGGACCTCCTTTGGCGCGCGGAAGCGCTCGGTTTTGACCTGTTCATCGGCGTCGTGCGCCTGCTGGGCGTCGACGCGGCCTCGGCGTTCGGCGGCTGGATCGGCCGCACGTTCGGCCCGCTGAGCGGCGCTCACAAGGTGGCGCGGCGCAACCTGACTCTGGCCTTCCCGGAAAAGGACGAGGCCTGGCGCGCGGCGATGCTCAAGGCGCAATGGGACGGTTTGGGCCGCACCTTCGCCGAGTTTCCGCTGATGGACAGAATCCTGCCGTCCACCGGTCGGGTCGAGGTGGTGGGCCAGGAGCGCCTGTTCCGGATCGCCGCCGAGCAGCTCCCGGTGGTCTTCGTTTCGGGACACCTGTCGAACTGGGAGGTGATGCCCGCCGCGATCGTCGATTCCGGCGTCACCTGCGAGATGACCTATCGCGCCGCCAACAACCCCTATGTCGACGAGCGCATCAAGGCCAGCCGCTTCCGCTACGGCGTGCGGCTGTTCGCGCCCAAGGGCGGCGACGGCGCGCGTGAGCTGCTGGAGGCCATGAAGCGCGGCGTGTCGGTGGCCCTGATGAACGACCAGAAGTTCAACGGCGGCGTCGAGGCCCCGTTCTTCGGCCATCCGGTGCGCACCGCGCCGGGACCGACGCGGCTGGCGATCCGTTTCGGCACGGTGCTGCAGCCGATGTCGGTGCAGCGCGTCAAGGGCGCGCGGTTCCGGGCGGTGGTCCACGACCCGATCGTCCTGCCCGACACCGGCGACCGCACCGCCGACATCGAGGCCGGCGTGAAGCTGGTCAACGCCTTCATGGAAGACCGCATCCGCGAACGGCCCGAGGAATGGTTCTGGGTCCACCGCCGCTGGCCCAACGAGGTCTATGCGGCGCTGGCGGCGCGGGGGGAGTAGGGCGGTCCTTCTATAGGCCCTCCCCCTGTGGGGGAGGCGGCCGAAGGCCGGTGGGGGGAGGTTTGGGGTCCTTGATCCGGGGCGTGGCCATCGGCCGATCACTCCCCCCTCCGATCGCTGCGCGATCGCCTCCCCCACGGGGGGAGGACTTGAAGACACGCCCACGAAAACCCTCTCCCGCTGGAAGAGGGGGGATGCTTAGAGCTCCACCGTCCGCTCCGACGTGCGCCGGTGCGGGCCCTTGTAGTGCGGGTCGTCGCGGCGGCGGCGGCAGGGGCCGAAATAGTCGGCGGTGCGGATGAACGGCCGCGGCTTGAAGATCACCGTGTTGATGCGGTCGAGCAGCGAGCGGGCGGTGACCGGCTTGACGACGATCTCGGTGACCCCGGCGTCGCGGGCCTCGAACACCCGGTGACGTTCGGCGAAACCGGTCAGCATGATGATCGGCAGGAACGGGTCGGCGCTGTCGGGCGACTTGCGCACCAGCTGGGTGAACTGCACGCCGTCCAGCGGCGACATCTTGAAGTCGACGATGGCGATGTCGACCTGGCGGTCGCGCACGACCTGCAGGGCCTCGGCGCCGTCCATCGCCTCGTGCACGTGCCGAACGCCAACGCCCTTGAGGATCGTCGAAACGATCGCCCGCATGTGATGGTTGTCGTCCACCAGCAGGAAGCGCAGCTGTTCGAGCGCCGCGGACATGCGGGCAGACCTCCATCACGAAAAACGGGATGGCTGGGGATACTTCACAGTTAACGGACTGTCGATCCCCTGGGAGGGGAATTGACCCAACAAAACTCGCTTTACACGCGAGGTGGGATGAAGCCGACCATCAGGGACGGATCCAGGTTCTGGTCGCGCCAGCGCATCCGCCAGCACAGGTGCGGACCGGTGGCGCGGCCTTCCTTGCCGACGGCGCCGATCAACTGGCCCTGGGTCACCGACTGGCCGGCGGTCACGGCGACGCGCGACAGGTGCAGATAGGCGGTGATCAGGCCCTGGCCGTGGTCGATCAGGATCAGTCCGCCCTCGAAGTGCAGGCCGGTCTCGGCGAAGCTGACCACCCCGGCCGCCGGGGCGACCACCGGCGTACCGACCGGCGCGGCCAGGTCGACGCCGTAGTGCGGGCGCTTGGGCTGGCCGTTGAGGACGCGCTGGCCGCCGAACCGCGACGAGCGCCGGGTGGCCTCGACGGGCATGATGAAACCGGTGCGGAAGAAGTCGCCGTCGACGCGGCTGGCGAAACCGGCGCTCTTGCGGGCGTTCTCGGCGGCGATGCGGGCCAGCAGGGCCGGGTCGCTGGGCGACACCTGGTCGCCGGCCAGGCCGTCGATGCGCTGGATGTCGAAGTCGCCCGGGGCGATCGTCGCCTGGTGGCTGGCCGAACCGTCCGGGGTCTCGACGGTGATCAGGGCGGGCGGTGGGGCGTCGCGGTCGAAGCCGATCACGAACCAGCCGGCCGCCGAGGCCTGGGTGACGGCGACGTCGTTCAGCAGCACGGTGGCGCGCGGCGCGGTGCGGCCGACCACGAAGCCGCCCTGCACGAACCGGCCCGACAGCGACAGGCCCGGCGCGGCGGCGCGGGCGATGGAGCAGAGGGAAAGCGTACTGGCCAGGCCCGCGCCCAGGCCGACGAGCGCGCCCCGCCGGTTCAGCCCCGGCTCTCCTGCCAGCGCTTCAGGGCTTCGGCGGGACCGGCATAGGCTTCCTGCAGCTCGGGGCTCCAGTAGCGCAGCGCGTCCAGCGAGACCTTCGCGCCGGTGACGGCGCACAGCACATAGTGCCCCGGGCTCATCACGGCGAACTCGCCGTCGCCGTAGTGGAGGACGGCCGGGCCGCCGGATTTGCCGAGATTGGAGTCGAACGCGTTCATGCGGGTCTTTTACGCCAAACCGGGGCGGGGGAACAGATGGGGCGGGCGGAACTAGAACAGGCTGCCCTGATCCGACGGCGGAGGCGGCGCCTTAGGCTTGGGCGCTGGACGGGCCGGGGCGGCCGGTGGTGGAACCGCCACCGAACTCTCCCCGTCGATGACCGCGTCGCGGTCGCCGAGCTTGAACTTCAGGTTCACCCGTTCGCCGCTGGCCAGCTCGCCGGCCGAGCGGGCGATCGTGCCGTCGGCCTTGCGCACCAGGGCGAAACCCAGTTCCAGCGGCCGTTCGGGATTGAGCGACTGGCGCAGCTTTTCCAGCCCGGCCAGGCGGTCGCCCTCGCGCTCCAGCCGGCGACGGGCGACGGCGTTGAGGCGCTCCTGCAAGGCCGGCAAACGGGCGTGCTGGGCGATGCGTTCCGGGACACGGCGCGCGGCCAGGTCCAGGCGGCGGCCGAAGTCGCCGACCCGGCGGCCGGCGTCGTTGCGCTGGCGGTGCAGGGTGTCGGGCGACAGCCGGGCGGTGACCTTCAGCAGGTCGCGGGCGTGGATGTCGGTGTTGCGCTGCAGGGCCGCGTCCAGGCGGGCGGCGACCTCCTTGAAACGGCGGTCCGCCGGGGCGGTCAGGTCGTCGAGGCGTGGCAGGCCGCGCACCGCCAGGTCCAGGCGCTGCTGGGCCAGGGCCAGCAGATCGGCGGGGCGGGGCAGGCCGCGGGCCGCGCTGACCAGGCGGGTGCGCCGCTCCTCCACCGCCCGGCCGCCGCTGTTGCTGAGGCGGCGGTCGTAGTCGGAGACCAGGGCCCGCAACTCGCTGAGCACCGGCGTCGCCATCTCGGCGGCGGCGGTGGGGGTGGGCGCGCGGCGGTCGGAGACGAAGTCGATCAAGGTGGTGTCGGTCTCGTGGCCGACGGCCGAGATCAGCGGGATGGTTCCCTCGGCCACCGCGCGGGCCAGGCTCTCGTCGTTGAAGGCCCACAGGTCCTCGACCGAGCCGCCGCCCCGGGCGACGATCAGGATGTCGGGACGCGGCACGGGACCACCGGGCGCGATGGCGTTGAAGCCGCGGATGGCGGCGCTGACCTGGCCGGCGGCGGCGTCGCCCTGCACGACCACCGGCCAGACCAGCACTTGGCACGGCCAGCGGTCGCGGATGCGATGGAGAATGTCGCGGATCACCGCCCCGGTCGGGCTGGTGATCACCCCGACCACGGCCGGCATCGAGGGCAGGGGGCGCTTGCGGTCGGGGGCGAACAGGCCCTCGGCGGCCAGCTTGGCTTTCAAGCGCTCGAGTTGCGCGAGCAGGGCGCCGACCCCGGCGGCCTCCATGGTCTCGATGACGATCTGGTAGCGCGAGCCGGCCGGATAGGTGGTGATCTTGCCGGTGACGATCACCTCCAGCCCGTGCTCGGGCCGGACGCCCAGGCCGCGAACATTGCCCTTCCAGACGACGCCGTCGATGGCCGACTTGTCGTCCTTGATGGTCAGGTAGACGTGGCCGTTGCCGTGATGGGTGACCTTGCTGAGCTCGCCGCGCAGCCGCACGAAGGCGTAGCTGGTTTCCAGCGTGCGCTTCAGGGCGAAGGCCAGTTCCGAGACGGAATAGGCCGGCGCGTTGGAATCGGAGGCGGCGTCGGTCATGACGCAGTATCTAGGACGGATAGGGCGGAGGGGGAAATGGGCGCGGCGATTGCCAGTCGCCTGACCGGGCGGCCGTGCACTATCATCGAATCTCTCCCGGGGGCGCGGCCATGACCAGAACAACACCGACACCAGCGCCAAACGCGTTTTCCTTACGCGAACCGGTATCCGCTTCGCTCGAAAACGCTCCAGAGAGACATCGTTGACGCCTTCGACCCCAGACGCCGCGCCCGCCGCCGGCCCACGCGTATCCGTCGTCATGACCGTGTACCGGGACTTCCGTTTCCTCGACGAGGCGGTGGACAGCATCCTGGCGCAGACCCATCGCGACCTCGAACTGATCATCGTCGATGACGGCAACCGGAACGATCCGCTGTTCGAGGACCTGGCCCGACGCGACCCGAGAATCCGCACCGTCATCAGCCCGGAGAACATCGGAACCGCCGCGGCGGCCAATCTGGGCATCGCCGCCGCGCGCGGCGAGATCATCGCCCGCCTGGACGCCGACGACATCGCCGAACCCGCGCGCATCGGCGCGCTGGTGGCGGCGCTGGACGCCGACCCCGACCTTGGGTTGGTGGGCAGTTCGGTGATGCTCATCGAAGAGATGGGCCGACCCGTCCAGCTGCAGCCCATGCCGGAAACGGATCTGGACATCCGCTGGACGATCCTGTTCCACAACCCGTTCTACCATTCGGCCGTGGCGTTCCGGCGGGAATGGTTCGAAGCGGCGGGTCGGTACCGGATCGAGGAGCTGGTCTCCCAGGACCACTACCTCTGGTTCGACATGATGCCGCACTGCCGGGCTCGAAATCTGCCCGAGCCGCTCATCCGCTACCGCCAGAACACCGCCGGGCTGACCGTCATGAACTCGACGAACAACCCTCGGGGCCGGACCCACAAGATCCGCGAGGCGGAGTGGGCGCGGATAGGGCTTGCCTATGACCTCTATGACAACGCGCGTGCGGGAAGCATCACCACGTTCCTGCGGGGACAGGATATTCCGCTGGAACAGCGCGCCACGGCCTATTCCGCGATCCTGAACGTACTGATCGTGTTCCTGGCGGCGCGCCGGCCCTTCGTTCGCCCCGAGGACAGAAGGTCCGCCCGTCGGCTCGTGCGCGACATGATCGACCGTATGACGTCCCGGCCGCCCGAAGTGGCGGATATGCGGGCGCTGCGCCGATTGTTCTGGAAGCTTTCACCGGTGGCGACGATCAGATCGTCGTTGCGGCCCTCGCGGCAGGAGCCAGGATGAACCCCCTTTACGCCGAATGGTACGATGGCAAGACGTTTTCCACGGATTGGACCTCGCGCCACCTGGGCGTCTGGGAGGATCTTCTTCTGGGCCGTCGGCTGGAGCCGCTCCACATCCTGGAGATCGGGTCCTGGGAGGGCCGGTCGGCGGTCTTCTTCATGCGCTATTTTCCCAATAGCCACCTGACTTGCATCGACACTTTCGCGGGAAGCGCCGAGCACCATCTGCGCGAGAAATGGTCGTCGCAGTTGAGCCAGATCGAGGATCGCTTCGACGCCAACCTCCTCGAATTCCGCGGCAGGATCGAGAAGCTCAAGACGACGTCGTTCCGCGGCCTCGCGCGGCTGGTCGTCTCGGAGCGGATGTTCGACATCGTCTTCATCGACGGCAGCCATCACAGCGCGGACGTGATGGCCGACGCCGTTCTGACCTGGCCGATGGTCAAGGACGGCGGCGTGGTCATCTTCGACGACTACGACTGGAACCAGGACCTGGACGAGGTCCAGAAGCCCAGGCTGGGCGTGGACGCCTTTCTCGCAACCCGGCCGGGCCAGTACCGCGAGCTGCATCGGGACTATCAGCTGATCATCGAGAAAACGGCCGGGTGACCGGACTATGACGCGTCCGGGGCGAACGCGTCGGCGCTCAGGCGCTGGCGGAAATAGTCGATGGTGCGGGCGAGGCCGTCCTCCAGGGCGACGGTCGGCTCCCAGCCAAGCGCCTCGCGCGCCAGGGTGATGTCCGGCTGGCGTTGGCGGGGATCGTCGGCCGGCGATGGCCGGGTCTCCAGCCGGCCGTCCGATCCGGTCAGGCCGAGCACTTGTTCGGCCAGGCCTCGGATCGAGATCTCGTCGGGATTGCCGACATTGATCGGGCCGGTCACCACGTCGTCGGTGTCCATCAGCAGGATCATGGCCCGGATCAGGTCGTCGACGTAACAGAAGCTGCGGGTCTGCTCGCCCTCGCCGTACAGGGTGAGGGTCTCGCCGCGCAGGGCCTGGACGATGAAGTTGCTGACCACCCGCCCGTCATTGGGATGCATGCGCGGCCCGTAGGTGTTGAAAATCCGCATGACCTTGATCCGCAGCCCGTGCTGGCGCCGGTAGTCGAAGAACAGGGTCTCGGCGCAGCGCTTGCCCTCGTCGTAGCAGCTGCGCGCGCCGATCGGGTTGACCCGTCCCCAATAGCTCTCGACCTGCGGATGAATCTCCGGGTCGCCATAGACCTCGCTGGTCGAGGCCTGGAGGATCTTGGCCTTGGTGCGCTTGGCCAGGCCCAGCATGTTGATGGCCCCGATGACGCTGGTCTTGGTCGTCTGCACCGGGTCGAACTGGTAGTGAACGGGGCTGGCCGGGCAGGCGAGATTGTAGATCTCGTCGACCTCGACATAGAGCGGGAATGTGATGTCGTGGCGCAGCAGCTCGAAGCGCGGATGTGACAGCAGATGGGCGATGTTGCCCCGTCGGCCGGTGAAGAAGTTGTCGACGCACAGCACCTCGTGGCCCCGGGCCAGCAGGGCCTCGCACAGGTGGGAGCCGAGAAAGCCGGCCCCGCCCGTGACCATGGCGCGCCGGCTCATCGCGCGGGTCTCCGGCGGGTTTGTCGGAGGCCGCCGTCCCGTGGTGAGGGCGAGGTGAGCGGCGCGCGATCCATCATCGAAGAGCCTGTGGGTTCAGCCATGGGTTCCATGTGCGGTCGGAACGCCTCCTCCGTCCAGGGGGCTTGCCGACCGGGCGAGGGCCCCAGACACACGAAATCCCGAACAGCCTCTCGGCCATCCGGGATTGCGTCGGTCCGAACGTCGCCGGTCGCTAGATGTAGCGGCGCAGCGAGCGGGCCAGTTCGGTCGGGCCCGACTTCTTCTTGGTCTGCTGGGGCTGGTAGGCGACCCGGGCGTGCTCGTTGCAATAGGGGCCGTCCGACGAACGGCGGCCGCAGAAGGTGAAGCCGTCGGTCGACGGATCGCCGATCGGCCACTTGCACATGTGGGCGCCCAGGGTCAGCACGGTGGCCGAGCCCGGCTGCTCGTCGCGGAAGGCCGGGACCGAGGGCTGGGCGGCGACGGTCGGCAGCGAGGCCGGTTCCGCGGCGATCACCCGGCGCGGGGCCGAGGGCATCGTCGTGGCGGCCGGACGGGCCGGACGCGGGGCCTTGAAGGCCGGGCGCGCGGGTTGCGACGGCGCGGCGCGGCCCGACAGGCCCAGCCGGTGGACCTTGCCGATCACGGCGTTGCGCGTCACGCCGCCGAGCTGTTTGGCGATCTGACTGGCGGACAGACCGTCCAGCCAGAGCTTCTTCAAGGTGGTGACCCGTTCGTCAGTCCAGCTCATGACCCATCTCCGCCTTTAAAAAGGACCATGGCGGGTCACCCCAGACTCGCCATAGCCTCTACATCTGGTATACGAACCGCCCCGCCGGCGGTTGGCCTACCAGATAGTGTAAAGAATACGTTAAAACACACAATAGGCGCCAGGGTGTCTGTCCACAGGAACTAGATATTGATTCTGTCGGGGCAGCGCTTGCGCCGGAGCGGCCTCGGGCGCACATGCTGGAGCGTGGCAGCCGAACGTGGATGCCGGTCTCGGCGTCCGCCACGCTCCAACCCTTAGCTAGAGCCCTCTTTGGAGGGCTCGGGGCGTTTCAGGACCCTAGGCGCATGAAAGACATGGCGGACGTCGTCATTCCCCCGCAGCCGCGTGACTATCACGGCTGGAACTGGAGCGGGTTCTTCACCCTCTATCAGCGCGAGATCCGCCGCTTCTGGAAGGTGGGCACCCAGACGGTGGCCGCCCCGGTGGTGACGACGCTGCTCTACATGCTGGTGTTCGTGGTGGCCGTGGGGCCCAGCCGCCCGGCGGTGGGGACGATCAGCTTCGGCCATTTCGTGGCCCCGGGCCTGATCATGATGGCCATCCTCAACAACGCCTTCGCCAACGCCTCGTCCTCGCTGATCCAGGCCAAGATGATGGGGCTGACGCCGGACTTCCTGACCCCGCCGCTGTCGCCGCTGGAGCAGGTGGCGGCGTTCGGCCTGGGGGCGGCGACGCGCGGCGTGGTGGTCGGGGCGGTCACCGCCCTGGTGATCGGCGTGCTGCCGGGCGCGGGTCTGCAGGTCTCGCACCTGTGGGCGATCTTCTATTTCGCGATCGGCGCGTCGTTCATCCTGGGCCTGACGGGCGTGCTGGCCGGCCTGTGGGCCGAGAAGTTCGACCAGCTGGCGGCGGTGACCAATTTCGTGATCATGCCGATGACCTTCCTGTCGGGCACCTTCTACCTGGTCGACAGGCTGCCCGAGCCGTTCCGCACGGCCAGCCACTTCAACCCGTTCTTCTATCTGATCGACGGCTTCCGCTACGGCTTCATCGGCCACGCCGACGGCTCGATCGCGATCGGCGCGGCGGTCACCGCCGCCTTGTCGGTCGGGCTGTTCCTGTGGTGCTGGGCGCTGTTCCGCAGCGGGTACCGGCTGAAGAGCTGAGCCACTCCCCCAACGACCGTCATCCCCCGCTTTATGCGGGGGACCCAAGCTGAGTTTCAGAACGACAAACGGTCAGCGCGGCTTGGGTCCCCCGAACAAGTCGGGGGATGACGCCGGAGGTGGTCGAGCGCTATTGCGCGACCCCAACCACCAGCACCGGGACGCCCTCCGTTGGGCCGCCGTTGATCACCGGGATGTGGGTGTCGCTGATGAAGCGCAGCTTGCCGTCCACCTCCACGCGGGCCGAGACCGAGATCCGGGCGTTCGGTGCGATCGTCGCCGGGTCGTAGGCCAGGCTGAACTTGGCGGGCGGCACGCGCACGCCGTCGATCACCTGCTCGGCGATGAGCTTGGCGGGCGCGTCGGCCAGGCTGACGTCCTGCAGGCGCACGATCACCTTGGTGGTCGGCGGCAACATGATCCGCTCGCGCCAGAACACCGCGCCCGTCACGGCGCTCGTCGCGGCGGGCTTGGCCATCGTCGGCGCGGAGGGCGTGGAGGACGGCGTCGCGCAGGCGGACAGAACCATGAGCGAGAGCAGGGCAGGGGCGAGGATCTTCATCGGCGGTCTCCTGAACGACGTTGGCTCCCCCGAGCGCCGCAAGCCTAAGCTGTAGCGGGTTCGGGACGCAAGTCGACGTCGGCCTCGCTCATTTCATGTTGTGGTGTGCTAATTGATGTAATACATACTTACATCATGAACACCGTTCGCTCATACAACTCGTCCCTGCGGCGCGATCAGTCCGAGGCCACCAAGGTCCGGATCCTGTCGGCCATGGCCGCCCTGATGGACGAGGGCGGCGGCCAGGAGCCGACCAATCGCGCCGTCGCCGAACGCGCCCAGGTCACCGAGGTGACCGTTTATCGCCACTTCCCCAGCCGCGAGCTGCTGCTGCGGGCCCTGTGGGCGCACCTCAACCGGCAGGCGGGCGTCAATGCCGGCCTGCCGGAGACGGTCGGGGACCTGCGGGCCAGGATCGCGCCGCTGCTGGCCAGTTTCGACGCCGCGCCCGCCCACATCACCGCCCGCCTGACCACGGCCCAGGGGCGCGCCGCCCGGGCCAGCCTGGACCCCGAACGCCGCGAAGCCTTCCTGGCGGTGGTGGCCCAGGCCGCGCCCGACCTGCCGGAGGGCGAGCGGGCCAAGGCCGCGGCCATGCTGCAACTGCTCTATTCCGGCTACGCCTGGCTGTCCCTGCGCGAGCAGTGGGACCTGACCGGCCCACCGGCGGCGGACGCCGTCGCCTGGGCCACCGACGCCTTGCTGGCCGCCCTGAAGCGGCGGGGCTCCACGCCCATCGCCGCCGACCAAATCGAAGAAGAGGGGGCCTGAATGGCCATGATCGCGCATTTCTCAATTCCCGCCCGCGACCCCAAGGGCGTCGCCGAGGTGTTCGGCAAGATCATCGACGGCATGGTCATGCCGTTCCCGGTGGTCGAGGGGGCCTGGGTGGCCATCGCCCATGACGGCTCGGGCCTGGGCGTCGAGGTGGTGCCCGAAACCAGCGCCCACCATCCGGGCCGGGGCGTTTCCGACGGCCGGGTCGCCGACGGGCCGACGGTCATGCCGTGGGAGACCCAGATCCGCCAGGACGGCGACCCGCAGGACGCCAGCGGCTACCACGTGGCCATCACCTCCAGCCTGTCGGCGGAGCAGATCATCGCCCTGGGCCAGGCCAAGGGCTGGCGGGCCGTGCACTGCGACCGCGGCGGGGTGTTCGACCTGGTCGAGCTGTGGATCGAGAACCGCGCCCTGGTCGAGGTGCTGCCGCCGGAAGGCGCGGCCCGCTACCACGCCTTCTACGTGCCCGAAGTGGCCGGCCGGATGTTCGCGGGGCCGCCGCCGGGCTAGCTGCGAAGCCTGGGGGGCAGTTAGCTGACCCAAGCCTGGGAGCGCTTCTTCAACCCAAAAACTTCGTCATCCCCCGAACAAGTCGGGGGATGACGAATGTGGGGGGGCGTGGGCGCCAGAACAATCGCAGCGCGCCCCGGTACCGGAAACAGTGTGGCTTCCACGCCCTGACACCCAAAATTCACGGCCGGTTTGTTGACAGAGCCAGCCTACGCGCCGACAACGCTGAGCCTTCCGGTCCCCACGCTCCAAGCGCGGGGGCTTCTTTCCTTTTTGGGAGGCCGTCTTGAGCAGTTCGACGCCGTCTAACCCCTCGCAACAGCACATCATGGGCGTCTACAACCGCGCCCCGCTGGCGTTCGAGAAAGGCCGAGGCGCGCGCCTGTTCTCGACCGACGGCGACGTCTATCTGGACTGCGTGGCGGGCATCGCGACCGACGGCCTGGGCCACGCCCATCCCGTGCTGGTCGAGGCGCTGAAGACCCAGGGCGAGAAGCTCTGGCACGTTTCCAACATCTACCGGATTCCCGAGCAGGAAGAGCTGGCCGACAAGCTGTGCGCCGCCAGCTTCGCCGACGTGGTGTTCTTCACCAATTCGGGGACCGAGGCGATCGAGTGCGCCCTGAAGACGGCCCGCAAGTACCACACCGCCAACGGCCAGCCCGAGCGGATCGAGATCTTCGGCTTCGACGGCTCGTTCCACGGCCGCTCCTACGCCGCGGTCAACGCCTCGGGCAATCCCAGCTATGTCGAGGGCTTCGGCCCGCGCCTGCCGGGCTACACCCAGCTGACCTTCGGCGACATCGAGGCCATCAAGGCCGCGGTGGCCAGCCCGACCACGGCGGCGGTGATCATCGAGCCGGTGCAGGGCGAGGGCGGGGCCCGGGCCATGACCGAGGCCCAGCTGAACGAGCTGCGCCAGCTGACCCGCGACGCCGGCGTGCTGCTGATCTACGACGAGGTCCAGTGCGGCATGGGCCGGACCGGCAAGCTGTTCGCCTACGAGTGGGCCGAAGACGCCGCGCCCGACATCATGTGCATCGCCAAGGCCCTGGGCGGCGGCTTCCCGGTCGGCGCCTGCCTGGCCACCGCCGAGGCGGCCAAGGGCATGACCGTGGGCGTCCACGGCTCGACCTTCGGCGGCAACCCCCTGGCCATGGCCGTGGGCAAGGCGGCGTTCGACACGATCAACACCCCCGAGATCCTCGACAACGTCAAACAGGTCGCCGGCTACTTCACCCAGCAGCTGAACGGCCTGAAGGACCGCTTCCCGGACGTCATCGTCGACATCCGCGGCAAGGGCTTCCTCATCGGCATCAAGCTGATCCCGAACAATCGCGAGTTCATGGTCCTGGCTCGCGACCAGAAGCTGCTGGTGGCCGGCGGCGGCGACAACTGCGTGCGCCTGCTGCCGCCGCTGAACCTCACCGTCGAGGAAGCTTCCGAGGCCATCGCCAAGCTCGAAAAGGCCTGCGAGGCCGCTCGGGCGAAGGTCGCGGCCTAATCTTCAAACCGCTCATCCCGGCGCGAGCCGGGACCCAAGCTGACTCTCCGCATGGGCCCCGGCGTTCGCCGGGGTGAGCGGAGCTAGGGAATTGGCTCATGACCACCCCCCGGCACTTCATCGATCTGTGGAAGCTGGACGGCGCCACCCTGCGCGCCATGCTCGAGGACGCCAAGGCCCGCAAGGCCGCCCGCGCGGGCTGGCCGAAGGGCAAGGTCGACGCCGACGCCCCGGCCGCCGACCGCGTGCTGGCGATGATCTTCCAGAAGAACTCGACCCGCACCCGCTTCTCGTTCGACGCGGCGATCCGCCAGCTGGGCGGCAGCGGCATCATCTCGACCGCCAACGACATGCAGCTGGGCCGCGGCGAGACCATCGAGGACACCGCCCGGGTGCTGTCGCGGATGGTCGACGCGGTGATGATCCGCGCCAACAGCCACGCCGACGTCGAGCGTTTCGCCCAGGTCTCGACCGTGCCGGTGATCAACGGCCTGACCGACAAGAGCCACCCGTGCCAGATCATGGCCGACCTGCTGACCATCGAGGAGCATCGCGGCGACATCGGCGGCAAGACCATCGCCTGGGTCGGCGACGGCAACAATGTGTGCTCCAGCTTCATCCACGCCGCGCCGCTGCTGGGCTTCAAGCTGAAGATCGCCTGTCCGGCGGTCTATCACCCCGACCTGGTCGACCTGGCGCGCGCCGCCGACCTGCAGGGCCAGATCACCATGACCGACGACGCCAAGGAGGCCGTGCGCGGCGCCGACGTGGTGGTGGCCGACACCTGGGTGTCGATGGGCGACACCGACCATGACGAGCGGCTGGCGGCGCTGGAGCCCTACCAGGTCGACGACGCGCTGATGGACCTGTCGGCCCCCGACGGCGTCTTCCTGCACTGCCTGCCGGCCCACCGCGGCGAGGAGGTCACCGACAGCGTGCTCGACGGCCCGCGCTCGCTGGCCTGGGACGAGGCGGAGAACCGCATCCACGCCCAGAAGTCGGTGCTGGCCTGGTGCTTCGGGGCGGTGGGGTAGCTGCGGTTGGGGACATGCACATGTGCATGTCCCCGTCAGTTATAAGGTGCGGCCATGGCCAAGATCGAGTTCAACAAGCAGAAGCGCGACGCCTTGCTCGACAAGCTGACGCGCTACCTGGACCGCGAACTCGACTGCGAGGCCAGCCCGCTGCAGGCCGGCTTCCTGCTGGACTTCATCTCCGAGCAGATGGGGCCGTACTATTACAACCAGGGTGTCCAGGACGCCCAGCAGCTGTTCCGCGACAAGCTGGAAGACGCCGTCTACGAGATCGAGAAGCCGTTCGTGGATTGAGGGACGGGGGACTTTTCCCTTTCCGCCTGTCCCTCCCCCTTGTGGGGAGGGTGGCCTCCGAAGGAGGTCGGGTGGGGGATCGGTGCAGAGCGCCTGGAGTCAGCAAGCCCCACCCG
>NZ_AKKF01000148.1 GCF_000281955.1 Caulobacter sp. AP07
ATGCAGCGGTCCCCACAAGGGGAGAAGGAGAACCTAGACCAACCGCTCGCGTCCCGCCTTCGCCGCCTTCAGGAACACGCTCGGCAGGGCCGCCAGCCCTGGCGGATCGGTCCAGACGAAATCGCCCTCGCCGTTGCTGTCGGCCCGCAACACCCGCAGGGTCAGCGAGAAGTGGGTGAAGACGTGCTCCACGGTCCCGAAGTCGCGCCAGGCTCCGGGGGCCGGGGCGGCGACGGCGGCTTCCGGATCCGTCCACGGACGATCGCGCCAGTCGCTGGTCGGCAGGCCCAGCATGCCGCCCAGCAGGCCCTTGGGCGGCCGGCGGACCAGGGCCGTCTCGTCGCCTCGGGTCAACACGTAGGCCACGCCGTGGCGGTGCGGCCGATCGGCCTTCTTCGTCTTGCGCGGATAGGTCTCCGGCGCGCCCGTCTTCAACCCCTCGCACCAGGTCCCGACCGGGCAGCGGTCGCACAGCGGGGCCTTGGGCCGGCAGACGGTCGCCCCCAGGTCCATCAGCGCCTGGGCCCAGTCCCCGGGACGCTGGCCGGTGACCAGTTCGCCAGCCAGGTGCTTCAGTTCCGGCTTGGCGTCCGGCACGGGCGTCTCGACCGCGAACAGCCGGGCCATCACCCGCTCGACATTGCCGTCGACCACATTGGCCGCCCGGTCGAAGGCGATGGCCGCAACGGCCGCCGCGGTGTAGGCGCCGACGCCCGGCAGGGCGCGCAGGCCTTCTTCCGTGTCGGGAAACACCCCGCCATGCTCGCGGGCCACGGCCCGGGCGCAGGCCAGCAGGTTGCGGGCCCGGGCGTAGTAGCCCAGCCCCGCCCAGGCGGCCATCAGCGCGCCATCCTCCACCGCCGCCAGGTTCGAGACGGTCGGCCAGCGCTGGGTGAAGCTCAGGAAATAGGGCGTGGCGTGCGGCACGGTGGTCTGCTGCAGCATCACCTCCGACAGCCAGACCCTGTAGGGGTCGGACCGCTGTCCGGCCTTGCCGGCCGCCGGTCCGGTGCGCCAAGGCAGGTCCCGGGCCTGGGCGTCGTACCAGGCCAGCAGGGCGGCGCGGAGGGCGGGGATGTCGAGCATGATGCTCGTATGGCAGACCACGCCCTCGGCTGTCATCCCGCACCGACGGGGACAGGCCCATGGGCCTGTCCCCAACCGCACCACCTCTGCTACCTTCCCCCCATGCGCCGTCCCCTGCCCACCGCGGAAGAAGCCCTCGCGATCCTCAAGCGCCGCCGCACGCGGCCGCAGTTCCGCAGCCCCCCGCCCGCCGGCAAGGCGCTGGCCCCGCTGATCAAGCAGCTGGACGCCAAGTTCGGCCAGGGTCCGGCCCTGTTGCAGACCCGCTGGCGGGAGATCGTCGGCGAGACCCTGGCGCGGCGGACCGAGCCGGTCCGCGTCATCAAGAGCCGCACGCCCGGCGAGGGCGGCACGCTGGAGCTGCGGGTCGACGGCCCGGTGGCCTCGCTGATCCAGCACCAGGCCCCGCAGATCACCGCCCGCCTCGACCTGCTGCTCGGCAAGGGCGCGGTGACCCGGCTGCGCATCGTCCAGGGCCCGGTCAAGGTCCAGGCCGCGCCCGTCGCCCCGCGCGCGCGCCGCAAGCCGCCGCTGGACGCCGCCCAGGAACGCGAACTGGCCGACAGCCTGGGCGCCCAGCCGGAGGGCGGACTGAAGGACGCCCTGCTGAAGCTGGGCCGAGGCGTGCTGCGCGATCCGCGCTAGGTCGCCCACTTGTCGTCGGGACCCCGCACGCCTGGATTGACAACCGGGCGTCCGGTAGGCTCATGCCAAGGCCTCATCCGCGCCTTTTTCACGCGGTCAAAGAATCGCGCTTAACTTCACTGTTCACGACCTGAGGAAGATCGACCATGCGTTCGCAGACCCGCCGGCTCCTGACGGCCGTCGCCCTCACCGCTTCCGTGGCCGTCGCGCTCGCGGGCTGCAACAAGACGGAAACGTCCAGCGCCGACGACATGTCGCTGGGCAACCCCAAGGCCAAGGTCACGGTCGTGGAATACGCCTCGGCCTCGTGCAGCCACTGCGCGCGCTGGAACAACGATGTGTTCCCGGCCTTCAAGGCCAAGTACATCGACACCAACAAGGTCAACTACGTCTATCGCGAGTTCCTGACCCCGCCGGTCCAGGTGGCCGCCGCCTCGTTCCTGCTGGCCCGCTGCGCCGGCAAGGACAAGTACTTCCAGGTCGTCGATTCCGTGTACCGCTCGCAGGAAGAGATGTTCACCACCGGCGACTTCCGCGGCGTGCTGCTGCGCATCGGCCAGTCGGCCGGCATGGACGAGACCCAGTTCAACGCCTGCGTCACCGACGAGAAGAACCTCAAGGCCCTGAACGACCGGGTCGAGAAGTACGCCAAGGACGCCAAGATCACCGGCACCCCGACCTTCGTCGTCAACGGCAAGAAGGTGAACGGCGAGGACGGCGGCGAAGCGTCGTTGGCCGCGCTGGACGCCGCGATCGCCGAGGCTGAAAAGAAATGATCCTCGACCGGCGCGCGCTGATCGGAACAGGGCTCTCGGCTTCGGCCTGGGCGGCGGGCGGCCTGATGCTGGCCGCCGCGCCCACCGTCGCGCGCGCCGCGCCCTTGCCGGCGGTTCCCGGCGACATGACCCTGGGCTCGCCCAAGGCCAAGGTGCAGGTGGTGGAATACGCCTCGCTGTCCTGCACCCACTGCGCCCACTGGAACAACGACGTCTTCCCGCTGCTGAAGGCCCGCTACATCGACACGGGCAAGGTCCGCTACGTGTTCCGCGAGTTCCTGACCCCGCCCATCGAGTTCGCCGCCGCCGGCTACCTGCTGGCCCGGCGGGTCGGCGCGGACCGCTACTTCCAGGTCACCGACGCCATCTTCAAGCAGCAGACGGCGATCTTCGAGAGCGAGGACCTGTGGGGCGGCCTGCTGAAGATCGGCAAGAGCTTTGGCCTGACCGAGGAACAGTTCACCGCCGCCCTGGGCGACAAGGTCGCCCTCGAGGCCCTGAACGCGCGCGTCGCCAAGGCGGCCGAGCGCGACCAAATCGAGTCCACGCCCACCTTCTTCGTCGACGGCCAGCGCCTGGTGGGCGGTCAGCCGATCGAAGCCTTCGCCGCCGCCATCGACAAGGCGGCCGCCAACAAGACGACCAAGGGCTGAGGGGCGGGCGGGCGCCGTGCAATTCCAGCGTCTGCGCCTTTCCGGATTCAAATCCTTCGTCGAACCGACCGAGTTCCGGATCGAGCCCGGCCTGACGGGCGTGGTCGGGCCCAACGGCTGCGGCAAGTCCAACCTGCTGGAAGCCCTGCGCTGGGTGATGGGCGCCAACTCGGCCAAGGCCATGCGGGCCGGCGGCATGGACGACGTGATCTTCGCCGGCAGCGGCAACCGCCCGGCCCGCAACCACGCCGACGTCACCCTGACCATCGACAACGCCGACCGCACCGCCCCGGCCCAGTTCAATGACGACCCGGTGCTGGAAGTCGTCCGCCGCATCGACCGGGGCGAGGGCTCGACCTACCGCATCAATGGCCGCGAGGTCCGGGCCCGCGACGTCCAGCTGCTGTTCGCCGACGCCTCGACCGGCGCCAACTCGCCGGCCCTGGTCCGCCAGGGCCAGATCAGCGAGCTGATCGGCGCCAAGCCGCAGAACCGCCGCCGCATCCTGGAAGAGGCGGCCGGGGTCTCGGGCCTGCACACCCGCCGCCACGAGGCCGAGCTGCGGCTGCGGGCCGCCGAGACCAACCTCTCGCGCCTGGAGGACGTGGCCGGCGAGCTGGAGACGGCCCTCAACCGCCTGCGGCGCGAGGCCCGCCAGGCCGAGAAGTACAAGCGGCTGTCGGCCGAGATCCGCGCCGTGCAGGGGGCCGTGCTCTACGCCCGCTGGACCGAGGCCCGCGACACCCTCAACCGCACGCAAAGCGACGCCACCGAAGCCGCGCGCAGCGTCGAGGACACCGCCCGCGCCGCCGCCACGGCCCAGACCGCGATCCTGGCGGCCGAGAACGCCATGCCGCCGCTGCGCGAGGAAGCCTCCATCGCCCAGGCGGTGCTGGGCCAGCTGGCCATCCAGAAGGACCGCGCCGAGCGCGAATCCCAGGCCGCCGCCGCCGAGTTCGAACGGCTGTCGGCCGACCTGGCCCGCATCGACGCCGACCGGGCCCGCGAGGCCCAGGGGCTGGAGGACGCCGTCCGCGCCCTGGCCCGGCTGGACGAGGAGCTGACCCAGTTGCGCGGCGAGATCGCCGCCGCCCCGGCCCGGGGCCCGGAACTGGCCTCCGCCGCCAAAGCCGCCGAGGAAGCGCGCGCGAAGGCCGACGCCGAGGTCGAGCAGTTGGCCGCCCGCGCCGCCGCCGAGGAGGCCCGGGCCCGCGCCGCCGCCCAGCGCCTGGCCGAGGCCGAGAGCCGCCTGGCCCGCACCGTCCGGGCCCTGGACCAAGCCAGATCCGAGCGCGCCGCCATCGGTCCCGAGGTCGACCCGGCCGCCGCCGAGGCCCGCCAGCGCTTCGCCAACGCCGAGGCGGGCCTGGCCTCGGCCCGGCAGGCCCTCGAGGACGCCGAGGCCGTGCGGGTCAAGACCGCCCAGGCCGAGGCCGCCGCCCGCGACCTGGCCCGCAAGGTCGAGGACCAGTTGGGCCGCCTGCGCACCGAGGCTCGGGGCCTGGCCCAGCTGACCGCGCCGCGCGCCAAGAGCGGCTTCTCGCCGGCCCTCGACGCGGTGACGCCCGACAAGGGCTATGGCGCCGCCCTGGCCGCCGCCCTGGGCGACGACCTGGAAGCCGCCCTGGATTCCCGCGCGCCGTCGTTCTGGGCGGGCGGTGAGGCCTCCGCCGTCGCCTGGCCCGAGGGCGCCAGCCCACTGGCCCCGCTGATCAAGGCCCCGCCGGAACTGGCCGCCCGCCTGGCGCACGTCGCCGTGGTCGCCCGGACCGACGGCGACCGCCTGGCCAAGGGCTTGCCGGTCGGGGCCCGCCTGGTCTCCAAGGAAGGCGACCTGTGGCGCTGGGACGGCTTCGTCGCCCGCGCCGACGCCCCCAAGCCGGCCGCCGTGCGGCTGGAGCAGCGCACGCGCCTGGCCGAGGTCGAGGCCGAGATCGACCAGGTCGCGCCGCGCGCCGAGGCCGGGGCCGCCGCCCTGAAGACCGCCGCCGACGGCTTGCGGGTCGCCGAGGAAACCCTGCGCGACAAGAGGCGCGGGCCGCCCGACGCCGAACGCCTGCTGACCGGGGCCCGCGAGGCGGTGGTCCGCTACGAGCGCGAGGCCGCCCAGCGCGAGGCCCGCGCCCAGTCGCTGGACGACACCATCGCCCGCTTCGAGGCGGAACGGGTCGAGGCCGACGCGGCCCTGGCCGCCGTCCGCGCCGAGAACGCCGCCGCCGAGGGCGTCGCCGACCTGGCCCCGCAACTGGCCCAGGCCCGCCAGACCGCGACCGCCGCCCGCGAGGCCGCCGCCGCCGCCCGCTCGGCCCTGGACCAGGAGACCCGCGAGACCGCCGGCCGCCAGCGCCGCCTGGAGACCCTGGAGCGCGACCATGGCGACTGGGCCAAGCGCCGCGAGGCCTCGGCCCGGCGCGAGCAGAGCCTCGACGCCGATCGGGTCAAGGCCGCCGTCGCCCTGGAGGCCGCCCGCGAGGCGCCGGGGGTGCTGGCGGCCAAGCTGGTGGTCATCGTCGAGCAGTTCGCCGCCGCCGAGGATCGCCGGGCCAAGGCCTCGGACGCCCTGGAGGCCGCCGAGACCGGCCGCCTGACCGCCGACCGCGCGGCCCGCGCCGCCGAACAGGCCGCCAGCGAGGCCCGCGAGAAGCGCGCCGCCCTGGTCGCCACCCTGGACGCCGTCCGCGAGCGCTTCGCCGAGGTGGCCGGCCATATCCGCGAACAGGCCCGCATGGAGCCGGAAGAGCTGGGCCGCCACATCGCCGGCGAGGCCATCGCCGTGCCCAAGGACGCCGCCGGGGTCGAGGCCCACCTGTTCGCCCTGGAACGCGAGCGCGACGCCATCGGCCCGGTCAATCTGCGCGCCGAGGAGGAGGCCAACGAATACGCCGCCCGCCTGGAGACCATGCGCACCGAGCGGGCCGACCTGTCGGGCGCCGTGGCCAAGCTGCGGGCCGGCATCGAGGAGCTGAACGCCGAGGGGCGTGAACGTCTTTTGGCCGCCTTCGAGGTGATCAACGGCCACTTCCAGACCCTGTTCCAGGCGCTGTTCGGCGGCGGCCAGGCCGAGCTGCGGCTGGTCGAGAACGACGACCCGCTGGAGGCCGGGCTGGAGATCTTCGCCTGCCCGCCCGGCAAGCGCATGGCCAGCATGAGCCTGATGAGCGGCGGCGAGCAGGCCCTGACCGCCAGCGCCCTGATCTTCGGCGTCTTCCTGGCCAACCCGGCCCCGATCTGCGTGCTCGACGAGGTCGACGCCCCACTGGATGACGCCAATGTCGACCGCTATTGCAACATGCTGGACGAGATGCGCCGGCGCACGCGGACGCGGTTCATCGCGATTACCCACAATCCGGTGACGATGAGCCGGATGGACCGGCTGTTCGGGGTGACCATGGCCGAGCGGGGGGTGAGCCAGCTGGTCAGCGTGGACCTGAGCACGGCGGAGCAGTTGGTGGCGGCGCAGTAGCGGCCGCGACTTCCCTAGGTCCTCCCCCTTTGGGGGAGGTGTCGGCGAAGCCGACGGTGGGGGGAGTGGTCGGCGATCCTAAAACTCCCCCCACCGATCGCTTCGCGATCGCCTCCCCCAAAGGGGGAGGACCTAGTGGCCGAAAAGCCCCACCACCGCATGCCGCAGCGGGTTCCCCGGGTCGCTCAGCAGCTTCACCGCCATGGCGCACGACATCACCACCAGCAGCGGCCGGATCAGCTTGGCCCCGAACCGCATCGCCAGCCGTGAGCCGATCTGCGCGCCGATGAACGCCCCCGCCGCCATCACCAGGCCGATCGGCCAGATCACCGCGCCCTTCCAGATGAACAGCGACAGGCTGCCGAGGTTGGAGGCGGCGTTGGCCAGCTTGGTGTGGGCGGTGGCCTTCAGCGCGCCGTAGCCCAGCAGGGTGACGATGGCGACCATGTAGAACGCCCCCGCCCCCGGGCCGAAGATGCCGTCATAGAAGCCGACCAGCGGCGCGACGCAGAAGGCGAAGACCGGCACGGTCAGGCGCGGCGAGGCGTCCTCGCCCTTCAGGCCGCGCGAGAAGCCGAAATAGAGGGCGATGACGATCAGCAGGATCGGCACCAGGGCCGCCAGTACGCGCGGCGACAGCAGGCTGGCGCACAGGGCCCCGGCCAGGCCCGCGACGGCGGCGCCGGCCGCGACCGGCAGGGCGGTCTTCCAGTCGATCAGGCCGCGGCGGGCGAAGGCGCTGGTGGAGGAGATGGCGCTGACCGCGCCCTGCAGCTTGTTGGTGCCCAGGGCCGCGACGGGGTTCATGCCGGTCAGCAGCAGGGCCGGCACGGTCAGCAGGCCGCCGCCGCCGGCGATGGCGTCGAACGCCCCGGCGATGGCCGCCACGGCGAACATCGTCGCCAGCAGTCCAAGATCGATGTCGATCACTCAAACCCTCACGTGGTCCGCCCGAAAACGGGCCGGGACCACGCGGTCGAGCGAGTTTACTGGATTATTTCTGGCGCGCCTTGCGGGCGGCGTACTTGGCGTCGCGGGCGGCCTTCTGCTCGGCGGCCGACAGAGCCTTGCGCTCCTTGCGGTCGGCGCGCTTCACGGCCAGGATCGCTTCTTCCTTGGCCAGGGCCTCCAGGCGCGCGGCTTCCTTGACGGCGGCGCGCTCGGCGCGGACCCGCTCCAACTCGGCTTCACGCTCGGCGTGGCGCTGCTCGAAGTTGGGATCCTGGACGGTCGGCTTCACCTTCATCTTGGCCAGCATGGCCTTCTTGGCTTCAGCGGCGGCGGTGATGCGGTCGGCGAAGCCGGTGTTCTTCAGGTGCGACATGAATCTTCTGGTTGGTGGAAGTGCGCCCCTAAGACCCCAAAACGCCGGAAAAAGCAATTGATCATCCCGGCGCGAATGGACGCGCCGGGATGATCGTCAGCGCTACTTCTCGATTCGGTAGACCCGGTAGCTGTGCGGCGCGACGGAAGCGGCGAAGTCCGTGCGGGCCGGCACGCCCTGGCGACGCCACGCGTCGGCCTTGCCGTCGGCCGGCTTGGCCTCGACCAGCTTGCCGCTGGTCATGTCGCGCAAGCGCACGCCCTCGCCCAGCAGCGACAGGCTGACCGCCGTGTCGTCGTCGCGGAACGACTGCACCACGAAGGTCCCGTTGTCGTAGGCGAACAGGCTGACCCGGTCGGGGGCGTCCAGCCGCACCGGGAAGTCGCGCTGCAGGTAGCGCTTGATCTCGGTCGTCACCCCCTGGGGCAGGTTGTAGAGGTCACCGGGGTTCTCCGGCATGGTCAGCACGTAGAGCACCCCGCCGCCGTAGCGGTTCATCAGCAGGATCGGGAAGCCCTTGGCGTTGGCCACGCCCCGGATGATCCCCCAGCTGTCGTTGGTGTAGAAGGCCAGCTCCGGGAACAGCACCGGCGGGTTGTCGCGCCTGGGGTCGTTCAGGCTCTCGCCGTTGCCCGCGCCATAACCGTTGAGGAAGTCGTGCAGGGCCACCTTGCGGCCGGTGTCGCGCACTTCCAGGATGTCCTCGATGCCCTTGCCCTGCAGGGCGCCGAGCAGGCCCGAGGTGATGAACACCGTCTTGCCGGCCAGCAGGTTGCCCTTGATCCTGTCGACGATCTTCGGGTCCTTGGCCGCCGCCTGGGTCAGCAGGGCGACGTCGGCGTTGGTCGGGAAGTTGGGCGACAGCTCGATCGGGATGCCGACATTGCCCAGGTAGTTGTGCAGGAAGTCCTCGCCCGACGACTGGTAGGGCTTGTAGCTGGCGATACCGATCGGCTTGCCCAGCAGGCCCAGGTCCTTGTCGATCTTCTCCAGCGAATAGCCAGCGGCGCGGCCCCAGCCGGGGCCGGGGTCGCCGGCCTGGCCCGACGGCTTGTAGGACGCGGCCATCGCCTTCCAGTCGAAGCTGGTGGCTTTGTCTTTCCACGGACGATCGCCGGGCTCGACCGGCCTGGCCTCGCTCATCGGGTTCCAGTTGAACAGGGTGATCTCCGGCGCCTTGGCCAGCAGGGTGTCCCACAGCTGCTCGGCGTAGCGATCGACATAGAGGGTCGAGAAGGTGTCGACCCAGCCGCCGCCATTGCCCTTTCCGCCGTTCGAGCCTGTCGGGCGGATGTTGTCGTAGTAGCGGATGATCGAATAGCTCTCGTACTGCTGCAGCAGCTGGTCGGTGACCACCGGGTCGCGGGTCTCGGTGCCGGTATAGATGCCGTCGAACATCTGCGACTGCTTTTCCAGGTCGTAGCCCGTGCCCTGGAAGTGCTCGTACCAGTTGGGGTACTTGATGATCATCCGCACCTTCGGATTGACCGCCTTGGCGGGACCCAGGACCAGGTCCTGGCTGACCTTGCGCATGGTCTCCAGCCGGTATTGGCTCCAGGACCGGTCGCCCTTGGCGGCGATGTCGGCCGGGCTTTTCGAGGTGTAGAAGAAGAAGTCGTCGAGGATCACCTCGTCGAAATGCCTGGCCGCCAGCCTCACGGCCTTCTCGCATTCGGCCCGGTCGGCGGGCTTTTCGTAGTCGAAGGTGCCGAACTGGCCGCCCTCGCCGCCGGCCGCCAGGGTGATGCCGCCGGCCACCTTGATCCCCCGCGCCTCGAACCAGCCCTTGACCCGCGCGATCTGCTCGTCGCTGGCGAAGTCGTTGCTGCGGTAGACCTCCAGATAGACCTTGTCGAAGTGCAGCTGGCGCGAGGCCCGCTCGAACTCGCGGTCGAAGGTGGCCTTGTCGGCCAGCTCCTTGGCGTCGTTGACGGCGATGTAGATGGCGGCGTGGAAATTCTTGTAGGCCGGGAGCGGCTGCGGCCCGGCGGACGGGGCGGCTTGGAGCGAGGCGGCGGGCGCCACGACGGCGCACAGCGCCGCGGCGCCGAGCAGACAGCGGGTAACGCGGATCATGACTGTTCTTCCCTCAATGAACCCCGCGCCGGCGCGTCGAGGCGACCGGTCATGGTTGCGGTAACATAGGATTAGTCGGATAAATTAGGCGAGGGGTTTCTGTGGTACGGACTTGCCCCCTACGGGCCTTCGGCCGTCTTCCCCCATAGGGGGAAGAGCCCTGTCGCCGGCGCCGTGCGCGAGGCTCCGCCCCCTATGGGGGCGGACAGACCGCGGAGCGGTCAGGTGGGGGCAAGTGCGCCGCCCATTCCCCGACGTCATCCACAGCTCACGAAAGCGGCGCCGTCGCCCCGTCCGCGCCCCGATTCCTTAAGGGTCGCCGCCCAGGGCCAAAAACTGTTATAAAACCGCCACTTGACGCGATCCCGCCCAACCTTGACGCACCGCAGCGCGCCCTATAGGTTCCGCCGCGATCAAGCCGGCCGGAAAACCGCCTCTTTTGGGGCGGCCGCGGGCGTTATCGGACCTGCCGCTTCCCATGCCCAAGGCCGACGAACCGAACGACAAGGCCCTGCGAAGCCTGGACGCTCGGCTCGACGCTTTCGAGGCGAAAAAAGCGGCGGAACAGCCGATACATGTCGAGAACGAGAAATCGTCCCAGGACGGCTATCGTCTTCTGGCGGATTTGATCGGGGGCGTTCTGGTGGGGCTCGGCTTTGGCTGGCTGCTCGACCGTTACGCCGGCACGGGGCCTTGGGGCATGGTCGGCGGTCTGCTGATCGGCATGGGGTTTTCGATCTACCTCGTCGTCCGCAAGGCGACGAAACTGAGCGCGCAGGCGTCGGTCCAGAAGACCGACGAAGACACGGGAGGCGGGTCTACCGCCCCCAAGCAGAAGAGAGACTAGGGCCTTGGCCACGCCGATCGACCCGATGCACCAGTTCCTGATCAAGAAGATCGTGGAGCTGCCGACCGTGACCGTGCCGGGCCTGGGCGCGCTCGATCTGTCGATCACCAATTCCATCGCCGCCATGCTGCTGGCCGCGACCCTGATCATCGTGTTCTACGGCTTCGCCTCGGCGAAGGCCGCCGTGATCCCGGGCCGCCTGCAGACCGTGGGCGAGCTGCTCTATGGACTGGTCGACGGCCTGACCAGCTCGATCATCGGCCACGACGGCAAGAAGTACCTGCCGTTCGTCTTCACGCTCTTCGCCTTCGTGCTGTTCTGCAACCTGCAAGGCATGCTGTTCGGCTGGACCGGCAACTTCCTGGGCTTCACCGCCACCTCGCAACTGGCCGTGACCCTGACGCTGGGCATGCTGGTCATCCTGACGGTGATCGCCGTCGGCTTCGCCAAGAACGGCCTGAAGTTCTTCAAGCTGTTCGCCCCGTCGGGCGTGCCGTGGCCGCTGTATTTCCTGCTGGTGCCGATCGAGATCATCTCGTTCCTGATCCGCCCCGTCACCCTGGCCCTTCGTTTGTTCGGCAACATGCTGGGCGGCCACGTGGTGCTGAAGATCTTCGCGACCTTCGTGTCCATCCTCCTGGCCATGGCTCCGGCCTACTGGCTGGTGGGCGTGTTGTCGCTGACCTCCGTCGTCGCCCTGACGGCCCTAGAGTTCATGGTGGCCTTCCTTCAGGCCTTCGTGTTCGCGGTGCTCACCTGCGTCTATCTGAACGACGTCGTGCACCTCGACAGCCACTGATCACCCTTTCTCTTTTCAACCTATCTACCGCTCTCAAGGAGTCTCACAATGGAAGCTGAAGCCGCGAAGTACATCGGCGCTGGTCTGGCGATGCTGGGCATGGTTGGCGCCGGTATCGGCCTGGGCATCATGTTCGGCAACTATTTCCAAGGCGCGCTGCGTAACCCGACCGCCGCCGCTCAAGAACGTCCGATGCTGTTCCTCGGCATGGCGCTGACCGAAGCCCTGGGCATCTTCGCCCTGGTCATCGCCTTCCTGATCCTGTTCTCGTAAACCTTAGCTAAGAGGCGTCTTCGCCCATGGCGACGGAACCCCACGGCACGGTCGAGACGACTGGCGCCCCGGCGGCTCACGACAGCGGCGGTCTTCCGCAGCTGCAGTTCGAGCACTGGGGCGGCCAGATCGTCTGGCTGCTGCTCATCTTCGCCGTCCTCTTCGCGGTGCTGTCCAAGGTGCTTCTGCCCCGGGTCAGCGGCGCGATCGAGACCCGCGGCGCCAAGATCGCCGGCGACATCGCCGACGCCCGTCGTCTGAAGGACGAAGCCGAGGTCCAGGCCCGCGCGGCCGCGGCCGAGGTGGCCGAGGCGCGCGCCAAGGCCCAGAAGACCGCGGCGGACGCCAAGGCGGTGGCTTCGGCCGCCGCCACCGAGCGCCAGGCGACGGAAGAGGCGGCGCTGGCTGAGAAGCTGGCCGCCGCCGAGGCCCGCATCCAGGTCGCCCGCGACGAGGCCATGGGCCACGTCCGCGCGGTGGCCTCGGAAACGGCCGGCGCCATCGTCCAGAAGCTGACGGGCAAGGCGGCCACGGCCGCCGAGCTCAAGGCCTCGCTGGTCTAGGGAGAGACGACGATGGAACACCACGAATCGCTCTTCAACCTGGCCAACCCCGAACTGTGGGTGCTGGTCGCCCTGGCCCTGTTCATCGGCCTGCTGGTCTGGCTGAAGGTCCTGCCGGGCGCCCTGTTCGGCGCCCTCGACGCCCACGCGGCGAAGATCAAGGCCGAACTCGACGAGGCTCACCAGCTGCGGGAAGAGGCCCAGGCCCTGCTCGCCGAGGTGAAGGCCCAGCGGGACGAGGCCGAACGTCAGGCCGCCGGCATGATCGAGGCCGCCAAGGCCGACGCCGCGCTGATCGCGTCGGAAGCCAAGGCCAAGCTCGAGGAACAGATCACGCGCCGCGCCGAAATGGCCGAACGCAAGATCGCCCAGGCCGAGGCCCAGGCCGCCGCCGACGTCAAGTCCGCGGCCGTCGACCTGGCCGCCCAGGCCGCCGAACAGGTCCTGGTCGCCCGCCTCGCGGCCGGCGGTTCGGACGGCCTGGTCGACGCGGCCATCGGCCAGATCGGCACGAAGCTGCAATAGCGGTTTCGCTCCGGCGACAACATCAAGGGCGCGCTCCTCGCGGGGCGCGCCCTTTTTGGTGGTCGGTGAGCGTCAGCGAACGCCCCGGAAACCCTCTCCCGGAGGGGAGAGGGAGGGGCCCGCCGCGCAGCGGTGGGAGGCTGAGGGGTGACGCCGTCACCAGTTTCACGCCGTCATCCCCCGACTTGTTCGGGGGACCCAAGCGGGCTGGCCAGTTGTCCTTCTGAACATCAGCTTGGGTCCCCCGCATAAAGCGGGGGATGACGATCTTAGGGTCAGGGATGAGATCCGCCGCCGCGGGTCCCTGCCGGCACGCCGTCAGGCTCAGCACCCCCTCACCCTCCCATTGCTGGCGCAATGGGCCCCTCCCTCTCCCTCTGGGAGAGGGTTTCGGATCGCGTAGCCCTCGCTAAACCGGCTGCTTGTTCAGCCAGCGCCGCTTCAGGTGCTTGCGCCCGCGCTTCAGCACCCGCCACGACGCCTTGCGCAGGAACACCTTCTCGCTGCGCAGCAACTGCTGCCAGGCCACCAGCATGATCTCCGGCTCGCGGCGCATCAGCCGGCGGATCGGGAAGATCAGCTTGGGGTGACGCCGCTGCCAGCGCAGGAACCGGCGCTTGGCCTGGAACGAGTTGCGCAGCACGATCATCAGCCCGATGACCAGCAACGGCAGGCCCAGGTGGCCCGGCAGGGGCGTCAGGACCACCCCGGCCAGCAGGATCAGCACGCCCAGCGCCAGCGCCGCCCAGCGGGCCACGCGCCCGGCGGTTTCCCGCAGGACCAGGGCCAGCCGGCGACGACGGCGGTAGAGCCTTGAGGGCAGTTTGGCGAGCGCCCTGGCGGGCGCGTTCACGACCGCTGCTTGAACGATTGGCGCTTGAGCGACTGGCGCCAGCGCTTGGCCACCCGCCAGCGGCGCGGCAGCACCAGCTTCTCCATGCGCAGGACCTGCTGCCAGGCCACCGGCATCACCTCGGGCTCGCGGCGCAGCAGACGGCGCAGCGGGAACAGCAGCTTGGGGTGGGCGTGCTGGAAGCGGACGAACTGCTTACGGGCCCGGAACGAGTTGCGCAGCACCAGCATCAGGCCGCCCACCGTCAGCGGCACGCCCAGCGGGCCGGGCAGCGGTGCGATCAGGAAGCCCGCCACGACCAGGACCAGGCCGATCGCCACCAGCACGACGCGCGAAATCCGCCCGAGAAGCTCGCGGGCGAGTTCGTCGGCGGCGGAGAAGCGCACGGGGGGCATGGCGAGGGCAAGGTTCATGGCGGGAGAAACGGGGTTCCGTGCTCCGTTTGATCCCGGCACGGGCCGGCCTCTTCGGCTCACAACGCCGATATGAGAACGGGGCGACTTTACGTAAAGGCGCCCCGCTCCCCTTTTGTTCGACTGTGGCGTCTATTCCGCAGCGAGTGGCGCGGCGGCCACAGGTTTCCACCGCAGACGTGGCTTTCGAGCCGCCAGGGTCTCGTCCAGGCGCTTCAGCGGCGCGTGGTAGGGCGCGCCCTTGAAGCGGTCGACCTCGCCCGCTTTCGCCGCGCCGGCCAGAGCCCGCAGCGCGGTGACGAAGCGGTCCAACTCCTGCTTGGATTCCGTCTCGGTCGGCTCGATCAGCATCGCGCCATGCACCACCAGCGGGAAGTACATGGTCATCGGGTGGAAGCCCTCGTCGATCATCGCCTTGGCGAAGTCGAGCGTGGTCACCCCGGTGCCTTCCAGCCAGGCGTCGTCGAACAGGGCTTCGTGCATGCACGGGCCGTTCGGGAAGGCCGGGCTCATCAGGTCACTCAGGCGGGCCTTGATGTAGTTGGCGTTGAGGACGGCGTCCTCGGCCACCTGCCGCAGGCCGTCGGCCCCATGGCTGAGCATGTAGGCGTAGGCGCGCACGAACATGCCCATCTGGCCGTGGAAGGCGCTCATCCGACCGAAGGCCTGGGCGGCGGGGCCCTTGGCCTCCTCGACCAGCTTGAAGCCGAAGTCGTGGCTGACCACCCACGGGGTCGGCGCGAACGGGGCCAGGGCCGCGCTCAGCACCACCGGACCCGCGCCCGGACCGCCGCCGCCGTGCGGGGTGGAGAAGGTCTTGTGCAGGTTGATGTGCATGGCGTCGACGCCCAGGTCGCCCGGGCGCACCCGGCCGACGATGGCGTTGAAATTGGCGCCGTCGCAGTAGAAATACGCCCCCGCCGCGTGGGTCAGGCGGGCGATCTCGACCACGTCGCGCTCGAACAGGCCGCAGGTGTTGGGGTTGGTGACCATGATGGCCGCCACGTGGTCGCCGAGCTTGGACTCCAGGTCGGCCAGGTCGACCCGGCCGTCGTCGGTCTGGGCGATCTCGACGACGGTATAGCCGCAGAAGGCCGCCGTGGCCGGGTTGGTGCCGTGGGCGCTGGTCGGAGCCAGCACGGTCTTGCGATGGCCGTTGCCGGCCGCCTCATGGGCGGCGCGGATGGCCAGCAGGCCGCACAGCTCACCGTGGGCGCCGGCCTTGGGGCTCAGCGCCACGGCGGGCATGCCGGTCAGGGTCTTCAGCCAGTGGGCCAGGCGGTCCATCAGCTCGATCGCGCCCTGCACCGTCGACTGCGGCTGCAACGGGTGGATGTCGGCGAAGCCCGGCAGGCGCGCCACCTTCTCGTTGAGGCGCGGGTTGTGCTTCATCGTGCACGAGCCCAGCGGATACAGCGCCAGGTCGATGGCGTGGTTCTTCTGGCTCAGGCGCACGTAGTGGCGCACGGCTTCCGGCTCTGACAGGCCCGGCAGGCCGATCGGCGCGGTGCGGACTAGGTCGCCCAGGTCGTCGGCGGCCGGCGCGTCCGGCAGGTCGACGCCGGTCTTGTCCCAGCAGTCCAGTTCGAAGATCAGCGCCTCGTCCTGCAACAGGCCGCGGGCCCCGGTCAGGGTCGGGTGGATGTAGTCGTTGACGGCGACTTCAGGACGGGTCGGCCGTCCGACGGTGTTCATGTTCATCGGGCCAGCACCTTGGTCAGGGTCTTCGCGAAGATGGTGATGTCGAGGTCCGGAGTGGTCTCGGTGGCGGCGACCAGCAGGACGTCGTCCAGGCCGGCGCCGGGCTCCAGGCGCGAGAACGGCACGCCGGCGATGACACCGTTGGCGGCCAGGGTCTCGACCAGCTCGGCGGCGTTGACCGGCAGGCGGATCGCGAACTCGTTGAAGAAGCGGGGGGTCAGGATCTCGACGCCCGGCACCGCCGCCAGGGCGTCGCGCAGGGCCACGGCCTTCTGGTGGTTGACCAGGGCCAGTTGGCGCAGGCCCTTCTCGCCCAGCAGGCTCATATGGATGCTGAACGCCAGGGCGCACAGGCCGCTGTTGGTGCAGATGTTCGAGGTCGCCTTGTCGCGGCGGATGTGCTGCTCGCGGGTCGACAGGGTCAGGACGAAGCCGCGCTTGCCGTCGGCGTCGACGGTCTCGCCGCAGAGGCGGCCAGGAGCCTGGCGGACGTATTTTTCCTTGCAGGCGAACAGGCCGACATAGGGGCCGCCATAGTTCAGGCCGTTGCCGATCGACTGGCCCTCGGCCACCACGATGTCGGCGCCCATCTCGCCCGGCGACTTCAGCAGGCCGTAGGACACCGCCTCGGTGGTCACCACGATCAGCAGCGCGCCGGCCGCCTGGGCGGCCTGGGCGATCTTCGTCACGTCGGTGGCGGTGCCGAACACGTTGGGGGTCTGGACGACGACGCAGGCGGTGTCGGCGTCGATGGCGGCGATCACCGCATCCTCGGCGTCGATGGCGGCCGCCAGGCGCTCGGTGGCGACGCCGGCCGCGTGGGCCAGGGTCTCGACCGTGCCGACATAGTGCGGGTGCACGCCGCCCGACAGCACCGCCTTGTTGCGGCGGGTGACCCGGGTGGCCATCATCACCGCCTCGGCGGTGGCGGTGGAGCCGTCATAGAGCGAGGCATTGGCCACTTCCATGCCGGTCAGGGCCGCGACCTGGGTCTGGAACTCGAACAGCACCTGCAGCGTGCCCTGGGCGATCTCGGGCTGGTAGGGCGTGTAGCTGGTCAGGAACTCCGACCGCTGGATGATGTGGTCGACGGTGGCCGGCACATGGTGGCGATAGGCCCCCGCCCCCACGAAGAACGGGCCTTCCGAGGCCGAGCGGTTGCGGCGCGACAGGCCGAGCATCTCGCGCTCGACCTCCAGCTCGCCGGCGTGCAGCGGCAGGTCGACCACGCCCGTGCGGCGGGCGACGGCGGGCACGTCGACGAACAGCTCGTCGATCGACTCCGCGCCGATGACGCCGAGCATGTCGGCGCGATCCTGGGATGTGAGGGGGAGGTAGCGCATGAAAAACTTCCGCGGCGTGCCCCCTTCCCCCCTGATGGGGGAAGGGTCGGGGATGGGGGTGTTGCGGGCGGCGGGGTCACCCCCAACCCTGCCCTTCCCCCATCAAGGGGAAAGGGTTCTTTTCCTTACAGGGTCGAGAGGAACGCTTCGTAGGCCGTGCGGTCCATCAGGGCGTCGAGCTCGCCGGGGTTGCTCAGCTTGATCCGGGCGAACCAGCCGCCGGCTTCCGGCACGGCGTTGACGGTCTCGGGGCTGTCGGACAGCTCGCCATTGGCCTCGACCACCTCGCCCGACACCGGGGCGTAGACGTCGGAGGCGGCCTTGACGCTCTCGACCACCGCCAGGCCTTCGCCCTGCTTCACGGTCTTGCCGACGTCGGGAACCTCGACGAACACCACGTCGCCCAGTTGCTCGGCGGCGTAGCCGGTGATGCCGACCGTGGCGACGTCGCCCTCGACCAGCACCCATTCATGATCCTTGGTGAAACGCATGGGAAAGGGCCCTTTTCTCTTCAATGTTGGCGGCGTGACGGTCGCCGAAACCGGCGGCCACTTTCGGCTGTCACGCCTTGCTAAAGCTTGCGCACGTAGCGGGTGGGAACGAACGGCGAGGCCACGACCTCGGCCGCCTGCGGCTTGCCGCGAACGATGACCTTCAACTTCGTCCCGATCACGGCCAGGGCCGGGGGCGCGAAGCCGATGGCGATGGCGCCGCCGTAGCTGGGGCCGAAGCCGCCGCTGGTGACCACGCCGACCACGGCGCCGGTCTCGTCGGCGATCTGCGCGCCTTCGCGGGCCGGAGCGCCCTCCAGCACCTTCAGATTGACCCGCACGCGCGTGAGGTCGCCGGCCAGTTCCTTGGCGATGCGGTCGGCGCCCAGATAGTCGCCGGCCTCGCGGCGGCTCTTGCCGATGGCGAAGTTCATGCCGGCCTCGATCGGCGAGACGGTCTCGTCCATGTCGTGGCCGTAGAGCGGCAGGCCGGCCTCCAGGCGCAGGCTGTCGCGGGCCCCCAGGCCGATCGGCTTGACGCGTTCGTCGGCCAGGAGGGTGTTCCAGATCCGCGTCGCGTCGGCGGCCGGAACCGAGATCTCGTAGCCGTCCTCGCCGGTATAGCCCGAGCGCGAGATGATGGCGTCGACGCCGAAGGCGGGAAGCGCGACCGTGTCCATGAACACCATGGTCGCGGCTTGCGGCACATGGGCGGCCAGCACGGCGGCGGCCTCGGGTCCCTGCAGGGCCAGCAGCGCGCGATTCTCCAGGCGCTCGACGGTCGCCTCGCCCTCCAGGGTCTTGGCGATGATCGCGTAGTCGTTGTCCTTGCAGGCCCCGTTGACCACCACGAACAGGCCGTCGTCGTCGGGCCGCGCGGTCATCAGGTCGTCGATCACCCCGCCTTGCGCGTTCAGCAGCACCGCGTAGCGCTGCTTGCCGGGCTTGAGGCCCTGGTAGTCGGCCGAGACCAGCTTCTCAAAGCTCTTGGCGGGGTTCTCGCCGCGCAGCCGGGCCTGGCCCATGTGCGAGACGTCGAACAGGCCCGCGTGCTCGCGGGTCCACAGGTGCTCCTTCAGCACCCCGTCCTTGTACTGCACCGGCATGGAATAGCCCGCGAACGGGACCATGCGGGCGCCGGCGGCGACGTGCGCGTCGTACAGGGGCGTCTTCTTGAGGTCTTGGTCGGACACGCTTTGGGCTCCAATCGGGGTCGGCGACGCCGCCCGGCTTTCGCCAGGTGGTCTCGCCCCCGCTGTCCCTTTGACCTGAGAGATTTCGGCCGGACTAGTCCGGCCTTGCTCCTTCGGCGGACATCTCTCCCTTCGTGGGAAATCTGCCTCTTTCCAGCGTTCCTAAACCCGCGCGGTCCTTTTGCCTGAGCGTTTCCGGGGCGGTTGCGCCTTCGGCCTCGGGACCAGAATCCCGATGTCTCCCGCGAGGGTCGAGGCGTGTTTGGGCGAGGGGGCGACGGGAGTCAACTGCGCGCGTACGAGGTCGCCCGAGGGTTGCGAACAATCCGGGAACATAGTCAAACTTGAGGTCACAAAATGTGACCTCAAAGAATGGCCATGACCGACGAGCACATTTCTGATGCGCCCCTCGAAGCAGCCTTCGCGCCACAGGTGTTTGAGATGCGCGGCCTGTCCGTGATCGTCGATGCCGATCTCGCGCGGCTGTTTGGCGTCGAAACCAAGCGCCTCAATCAGCAGACGCGACGGAACGAGACGAAGTTCGACGGCTTCGCTTTCCAGCTTTCTGTCGAAGAGTTCGCGGCTTTGAGGTTGCAAATTGTGACCTCAAAGATCGGTCGAGGCGGTCCCCGCCATCGCCCCTATGTCTTCACCGAGCACGGTGTCGTCATGGCGGCCACCGTCCTGCAGTCCGAACAGGCGATCGCCGCGTCGCGGTTCATCATCAAGGTGTTCGTCGAGGCGCGCCGCAAGACGCTGGTGTCGGACGGCGCGAACCTGCCGTCGCTGATCGACGCGCGAGGGCTGCTGCCGCTGGAGAGCGAAGCCCGCACGGGCCTGATGAGCAAGCTCAACGGCGCCCTGGGCCGGGTGCTCGACGCCATCGCCGATCCGGAGACACAGACCACGGTCGGCGACGAGGCCCACGCCATCGCCGCCGAAGGCCTGCGCAGCATCAAGGAATATCTGAAGCGGGCCGGCGTCCAGAACGAGAAGACCCTGGCCGAGGTCCGCAAGCTGCTGGCCGAAGCCGACGCCCTGGAGGCCGAGACCGCCCAGAAGCGCACCGAGAACCAGCACCGTCAGCTGGCCTTGCTGGCCAAGCAGCTGCGCCTGGTGCTGGTCGCTCAGCAGTATCTGGAAACCGGCGGGGTCGAAGGCCTGCTGGCGACGCTCAAGGACCTTGAGCGCCCCTAGCCGCCTACATCCGTTCCGGCGCCTCGATGCCCAGCAAATCCAGGGCCAGTTCCAGCTGCTTCAGCGTCGTCTCGGCCAGCCCCAGGCGCGAGGCCCGGACGGCCGGGTCGTCGGCGCCGAGGATCGGGCAGGCGGCGTAGAACTTCGAGAAGGTCTGGGCCAGCTTGTAGGCGTGCTCGGCCACGAAGTTGGGGGCCTTCTTGTCATAGGCCTCGGCCAGCGCGCCCTCGAAGCCGTCGAGCAGCAGCGTCAGGTCGCGCTCGGCCGGTTCGGCGACGGTGATCGGTCCCGAGACGACGTTCTGCTCGGCGGCCTTGCGCAGGATGCTCTTGATGCGCACCGACTGGTACAGCAGGTACGGCCCGGTCTTGCCCTCGAAGCTGGTGAAGCGGTCGAGGTCGAAGACGTAGGAAGTGCCGCGGAAGTTCTGCAGGTCGGCGAACTTCAGGGCCGCGACCCCGACCTTCTGGGCGATGTCCTCGAACACCTCGGGCGCCAGGTCGGCGCCGAGGCCGGCTTCGCGCAGGCGCTCGCGGGCCTTCTCGCGGGCCATCTCGATCAGGTCGTGCAGCTTGAGCACGCCGCCGGCCCGGGTCTTGAACGGCTTGCCGTCGGCCCCGTTCATGGTGCCGAAGCCGATATGCTCCAGGCCGCCGGGCTCGGCGTAGCCGGCCAGGTAGGCGGCGCGGAACACCTGCTCGAAGTGGTCGGCCTGGCGCTGGTCCACGCAGTAGAGGATCAGGTGCGGGTCGAACGACTTGCGGCGATCCAGGATGGTGGCCAGGTCGGTCGTGCCGTACATGGCCGAGCCTTCCGACGACACCACCAGCAGCGGGTCGGGGCTTTCGACCTCGACCACCGAACCGTCGGGCAGCTTCTTCTTCTTGGTCTCGCCGGGGCGGGCCACGCGGACGATGCGGGCGCCCTGGTCGTCGACCAGCAGGCCCTTGACCTCGAGCTGGCGAACCATCGGGGCGATCAGGTCCTGGACGTCGCTCTCGCCCTTCCAGAGGTCGAAGTCGACCCCCAGGGCATGGAACTCGCGCTCCAGGGCCACGCGGCTGATGGTCACGAAGTGACGCCACAGCAGGCGGTAGCCGAAGCGGCCGTTCTGCAGCTCGGCGGTCGCCTTGCGGGCCCGTTCCTTGAACTCGGGGTCGTCCTTCTGGCGCTGCGAGGCCAGGGGATAGAGGCGGTCGAGGTCCTCCAGGCTGACGCGCGAGGCGAACTCGGCCATCACCTTGGCCTCGTCGGCCTTGGAGAAGTCGCGCGGCGCTTCGACCAGGCGGTCCAGCAGGGCGCGGATGAAGGCGTCCTCGTCCATGATGGCGCTGATCAGCAGGCCCATCTGGAAGCCCCAGTCGCCGAAGTGGGCGTCGCCCACCACGTCGTCGCCGCGGAACCGGTACAGGCGCTTGACCGACTCGCCGATGATCGAGGCGCGCAGGTGGCCCACGTGCATCGGCTTGGCGACGTTGGGGCCGGCATAGTCGATCAGCACCCGGCGCGGCTGGGCCAGGGGCTCGGCCCCGGCGCGCGGATCGGCGGCGATCTCGCGGGCCCGGGTCGACAGGGCGTCGCTGCTGACGCGCATGTTGATGAAGCCGACGCCGGCGATCTCGACCGAGGCCAGGCGCGGGTCGGTCTTGAGGATGTCGACCACCTGGACGGCGATCTCACGCGGATTGCGCTTGGCGCTCTTGGCGGCCGCCAGGGCCCCGTTGCACTGGAAATCGGCCAGGTCGGGGCGGTCGGACGCGGTGACGCGACCGAAGTCGGGGGACAGTCCGGCGGCCTGGAAAGCGGCCGCGGCCGCCTCGCTCAGGGACCGCTTCAAATCAATCATGGTTTGGTCGGGACCTGGGTCTGCTGGCCTTGGGCCTGTTGGGTCTGACCGGCATTGACCCGGAAGCGCTTGCCGTCACGATTGAAGGCGGCCATTTCCGGGGTCACGTCGAAGCCGATCAGCACTTCGAAATTGGAGCCGCTGACCTTTTCGTCGGCGCGCGGGATGGTGATGGTCTGCAGGACCTCGGTGGCGTAGAGGCGATCCTGGCCCTGGGCGAAGGTCACCGGCAGGTCGAAATATTCCTTGGCCAGGACGTCCTTGTTGCGTTCGGTCACCGCCACCCAATAGCGATAGGTCTTGCGGTTGTCGGTGGCCTGCGGGCCGCGGCCCAGCTCGAACAGCATCTCGACCTGCATCTTGATGGGGTCGTTGCTCTTGTAGGCGCAGCCCGACGACAGGCCCTGGATTTCGCCGGTGTAGGCGGTCGCGGCGGCCGATTCCTTGCCGTCCTTGAACTCGATGTAGCGGCTGGCGTCGTACAGCACCTTCACATAGGGGCACGGGCCGGCGTTGCGCAGCTGGGCCAGCGGAGCCTTGGGCTGGTTCCATTCGTCGTCGCGCTTCTTTTTCTTGCTGGCCTGGTCGTCGTCGCCGCCGCCGCCCTGGTCCTGGCCGGGCCGACGCTGCGCGTGGACGGTCGTCGCCGTGGCGGCGATCGAGAGGGCCATCAGGGCGCTGAGGGCGACGGAGAGCTTGCGGCGCATGAAACGTCCGGTCCGAAAATGAAGAGCCTGTATGGGAAGTCCCCATCGGCGTCATGGAGCCTGATAAAGGCATATGCGTGACGTCGCAATGTGCAGCGGAGTTCTGGGCCGACGCTGGCGCGAAAGGCGCGGAACCCTTAGGTTCAGCGGCATGAACGCCCATACGCCGATCCCGTCCCCTGGCCGCCCTCCCCTTCGCCCCCAGCTGAGGGTCGTCCTGGCCAGCCCGCGCGGCTTCTGCGCCGGGGTCGACCGGGCGATCCAGATCGTCGAGCGGACGATCGAGAAGTTCGGCGCGCCGGTCTATGTCCGCCACGAGATCGTCCACAACCGCCACGTGGTCGACCGCCTCAAGGCGCTGGGCGCGGTGTTCATCGAGGAACTGGACGAGGCCCCGACCGACCGACCCGTGGTGTTCTCGGCCCACGGCGTGCCCAAGTCGGTGCCGGCCAGCGCCAAGGCCCGCGAGATGGTCTATCTGGACGCCACCTGCCCGCTGGTCTCCAAGGTCCATGTCGAGGCCCAGAAGCATTTCGACGCCGGGCGCGAGATCGTGCTGATCGGCCATGCCGGCCATCCCGAGGTGGTCGGCACCATGGGCCAGCTGCCCGAGGGCACGGTGACCCTGATCGAGGACATCGACGACGCCCGCGCCTGGACGCCCAAGGACGCCGGCAACGTCGCCTTCCTGACCCAGACCACCCTGTCGGTCGACGACACCGCCGAGATGGTCAACCTGCTGAAGCAACGCTTCCCGGGCATCGCCGCCCCGCATAAGGAAGACATCTGCTACGCCACCACCAACCGCCAGGAGGCGGTGAAGATGCTGGCCGAGGCGTCGGACCTGATCCTGGTGGTCGGCTCGAAGAACTCGTCCAACTCGGTGCGGCTGATGGAGGTCGGCCGGCGGGCCGGCGCCAAGGACGCCCACCTGATCGACGACGCGCGCGGCATCGACTGGTCGTGGTTCTCGGGCGTCGCCAGCGTCGGCGTCACCGCCGGCGCCTCGGCCCCGGAAGACCTGGTGCAGGGCGTCCTCGACGCCATCGCCGGCCGCTATGAGGTCACGGTCGACGAACTGATCGAGGCCCGCGAGACGGTGACCTTCAAGCTACCGCGGTTGTTGACGACGTAACGGCGGCACTTGACCGCCAGCGCCGCCTCCCCCATCCCCGCGCCATGGCCGTCTATACCGACATCACCGACGACGAACTCGCCGCCTTCCTGGGCGACTACGACCTGGGCCAGGCCCTGGCGTTCAAGGGCATCGCCGAGGGGGTTGAGAATTCCAACTTCCTGCTGGAAACCGAGGCCGGGCGCTACATTCTCACGGTCTACGAGCGGCGCGCCAAGCCCGAGGACCTGCCCTATTTCCTCAACCTGCTGACCTGGCTGGCCGATCGCGGCTATCCCAGCGCCAAGCCGATCGCCGACCGTTCGGGCGCGACGCTGAAGACCCTGCGCGGCAAGCCCGCCGCCCTGGTCGAGTTCCTGCCCGGCCTGTCGGCCCGCCGCCCCACCGTCGCCCATTGCCGCGAGGCCGGCGAGGGCCTGGCCTGGCTGCACCTGGCCGGCGAGGGCTATCCGGCCCGCCGCGCCAACGACCTGGGCCAGCCGCACTGGGCCCCGCTGTTTTCCAGGCACCGCCAGGACGCCGACGGCCTCAAGCCCGGCCTGGCCGCGACCATCGACAAGGATCTGGCCGAGTTGGCCCTGGCCTGGCCGCGCGGCCTGCCGTCGGGGGTGATCCACGCCGACTACTTCCCCGACAACGTGTTCTTCAAGCCGGACGGCAAGTTCGCCGCCGCCATCGACTTCTATTTCGCCTGCGACGACGCCTTTGCCTACGACATCGCCGTGACCCTGAACGCCTGGTGTTTCGAAGCCGACGGCAGCTTCAACATCACCGCCGCCCGGGCCCTGATCGCCGGCTACGAGCGCCGGCGGCCGCTGAGCCCGGCCGAGCGCGAGGCCATCCCGATCCTGGCGCGCGGCGCGGCGATGCGCTTCTTCCTGACCCGCCTGGCCGACTGGGGTTCGACCCCGTCCGGAGCCCTGGTCAGGCCGAAGGACCCGCTGGAATACGAGCGCAAGCTGGCCGTCCACCGCGAGGGCCTCAGCCTGTTCGGAGCCGGCGCGTGACCCCCAAGCTGGTGATCTATACCGACGGCGCCTGCCGCGGGAATCCCGGTCCGGGCGGCTGGGGCGCCCTGCTGATGTACGGCGACAAGAAGAAGGAAATCTGCGGCGGCGACCTGGCCACCACCAACAACCGCATGGAGCTGATGGCCGCCATCCAGGCCCTGGAAGCGCTGAACAAGCCGACCAAGGCCGAGCTGCACACCGACAGCCAGTACGTGATGAAGGGCGTCACCCAGTGGATCCACGGCTGGAAGGCCAAGGGCTGGAAGACCGCCGACAAGAGCCCGGTCAAGAACGTCGACCTGTGGCAGCGCCTGGACGCCGCCCGCGCCAAGCACGACGTCGACTGGCGCTGGGTCAAGGGCCACGCCGGCCACGTCCACAACGAACGGGCCGACGAGCTGGCGCGGCTGGGGATGCTGAAGACGCTGGGCGAGAAGGCCTAGGGCGGGCGTCCGCGCCCCTGTTGCCAAACTCCGGCTTTGAGCGTTCTCCTGGCGGCCAAGGCGGCGTACCACGCCGGCCGCGCCCTTGGGGAAGGGCGCCAACCTTGGGGGGCGACAATGAAGCGGATCGCGACGGGACTGGCGCTGGCGGCGCTGCTGACACCAAGCTTGCTTGAAGCCCAGGCGACGAGGGGCGGCCCGGGCGCCGTCGCGCGCCCCGCCCCGGTATCGGCGGTCAGCCCGTCCATCGCGGCCCGCTACAAGCCCGGCGCGCCCCGCCGCGCGGCGGCCCGCGTGACCCCCGTCACTTCCAGCCCGGCCCAGCGGTCGGCCAATCCGGCCCGCAAGCCGATGCTCGCGACCGCCGCCAACGCGATGTCGATCGTCGTGCCGCGCAACGTCTATCTGGCGAAGATGAGCAAGGCCTACGAGGCGCTGGACGTCCAGCAGGACTTCTCGCTGAAATGGCAGGGGCCCAACCCGTGGGAACCACTGGGCCCCAAGGTCTCGTCCTGCGTCATCGTCGCCTACACGCTGCAGCCGGCCAGCAAGGTCAAGGACCCGGCCCATCCCGGCCAGTATGTCGAGACGCCGGAGTCCTATGTCCCCGCCGACTGGTTGAGCTGGCCCGAGATTCTGGGCGCCACGGCCTTCGAGGGCGGGCAATGCCTGGCGGTCGGCTATTCCAACGGCGAGGTCTGCGTCGTCAACGGCAAGGCCTACCAGCAGCAGGAACTCGAGGACCCCGTCACCCCCAACCCCTTCATCCCCAAGCCGGACAACCCGCTCGCGGGCATAGCCGGCGCCTTGGCCTGCGCCTCGGACCTCCAGGCCTGCATGGCCAAGCCGTCCTATTTCTCCAAGCTCTGCTCAAGCAAGGGCGGCGTGCTCCAGCCGGTGACGAACTACGGCGGCTGCGAGCAATGGGAGCAGTTCGGACCCGACAGCCGGGAGGCGTTCCTGAAGGTCGCCGCGCTGAACTTCGACGCCGAGGACCTCAATCACGACGGCCAGATCAGCGGAACCGAAGGCAAGTATCTCTGCCGGCCGTGACGTCGGTCACCCCTCGCCCTCGAACACCGGACGCATGAAGCTGCGCTCATAGCTGACGATGCAGCGGGTGCGCTCGCCCAGCGCCAGGGCTTCCTGGCATTCCGGGTCGTCCGGGATCCGGGCGCGATAGGCCTCGTAGGCCGCCAGGCTGGGGAAGCTGAACAGCGCCAGGGCGATGTTGCTGGCCCCCTCGCTGGGCAGGAAATAGCCGTGGTGGACGCCGCCCATGCGGTTGACCAGCGGGATCCACAGCTTCGCATAGGCCTCGAACTCGGCCAGCTTGTAGGGATCGATGACGTAGCGCAGGTAGCAGGTGATCAAGCACGCCTCCGTTCGCGAAGAGCCCTCGCCCGGGCCATGACGGGCGGCCCGGGCGAGTCTTGTCCTTTAGCCGCGCCGGGCGGCCGAAGTCACGCGGCGGCCGCCAGCTTGCCCGGCTCGACGCCCGTCGCGAACGCCAGCCCCTCGTCCTCCCAGCCGGTGATCCCGCCGATCATCAGCTTCACGGGCCGGCCCAGATGGGCCAGCCGCAGCGCGGCCCGGTCGGCGCCGTTGCAGTGCGGGCCAGCGCAGTAGACGACGAACAGGGTGTCGGAGGACCACGCCGCCATGCGCTCGGCGGTGATCTCGGCGTGGCGCAGGTGGATCGCCCCGGGCACGTGACGGCGGGCATAGGCCTCCGGCGTGCCGACGACGTGCAGCAGCACGAAATCGACGTCGCCGGCCTTCAGCGCGGCGCCGACGTCGGAACAGTCGGTCTCGACGCTGAGCCGGCGGGCGAAGTGGGCGACGGCGTCGGGCGACAGCGCGGCGGGGATGGCGGAAACAAAGCTCATGGCGGCCTCCTCTGTTGGGCGACGGCAGACTTGCCCCAAGGCGGCGCATCGCGTTAGGTGGCACGATCGCCATAGGCCGTAAATATCATGCCAAAGTCGCCCGAACGCCCCGAACCCGCCAACCGTCTTGTGGTCGCCCTGGCCTATGACGGCCTGTGCACCTTCGAGTTCGGCGTCGCGGTCGAGCTGTTCGGCCTGCCCCGTCCCGAGATGGGCCCCGACTGGTACCGGTTCGCGACGGCGGCGATCGAACCGGGGCCCCTGCGCGGCCTGGGCGGCGTGCAGGTGACGGCCGATGGCGGGCTGGAGCTGGTCGAGCAGGCCGACACAATCATCGTCCCCGGCTGGCGGGGGGCCGAGACGCCGGTCCCCCAGCCGCTGATCGACGCCTTGCAAGTCGCCCATCGCAGGGGCGCGCGGGTGATGTCGATCTGCTCGGGGGTGTTCGTGCTGGCGGCGGCGGGCCTGCTGACGGGACGCAAGGCCACCACCCACTGGCGCTATGTCGACACGTTGCGCGCCCTCTATCCGGACATCGATGTGCAGCCCGACGTGCTGTATGTCGACGCCGGCGACGTCCTGACCTCGGCGGGCAGCGCGGCCGGGCTGGACCTGGGCCTGCACCTGGTGCGCCGCGACCATGGCCCCGAGGCCGCCAACATCGTCGCCCGCCGGCTGGTGGTGCCACCGCACCGCGACGGCGGCCAGGCCCAGTTCATCCAGCGCCCCGTGCCGATCGCCCACGAGGGCGCCCGGCTGGGTCCGGCCCTGGAGCGAATGCGCGCCGACCTGGCCGGCGAGCACACGGTCAAGGCCCTGGCCGCCGCCGCCGGCATGAGCCCCCGCACCTTCCTGCGCCGCTTCGAGGCCGCCACCGGCACGACGCCCGCCCGCTGGCTGCTGGCCGAGCGCCTGGCCCGGGTCCGCGACCTGCTGGAGACCAGCCCGGCCGGCGTCGAGCAGATCGCCCAGTCGGTCGGGTTCGGCGCCCCGGCGTTGCGGCACCACTTCCGCAAGTCTTTCGCGACCACGCCCCAGGCTTACCGCGCGCGGTTCGGCGGGTAGAGCGTCTTCGAGCGAAGTGGATACCGGTTCGCGTGAAGAAAACGCCAAGAACAGAAGTCTAGAACCCTGGGTCTGATGCAACCAGATCGGGAAATGCTCTGGAACAACCTTCACCGTCGGACCCATTTCGGCCCCATCACGGTCCAGACCACGCCCAAAAGGCGCGCCAGCCTGTCGAGGACAGTCAGGGGGACTCCTCAACACATGGAAAACCGCATGCGCTCATTTGTGAAACTCGCCGCCGCCGTCGTCGCGCTCGCCGTCGCCGCGCCCACCCTCGCCCAGACCACCGCCCCGGCGGACCAGGCCACGCCGCCCGCCGCGCCGGCCGAAAGCGCCGCCCCGGCGGCTGGGGCGACCGCCGCCGCGCCCGTGGCCGCCGGACAGCCCGTCAAGGACAGCACCGGCGCCGTGATCGGCGAGGTCGCGGAGGTCAAGCCCGACGCCGCCGGCAAGTCAATGGCGACCATCAAGATGGGCGCGGACTCCTTCGCCGTGGCCGTCTCCAACCTGGCCGTCCGCGACGGCGCCACCCTGATCAACGCCACCCAGGCGGAGATCAAGGCGATGCTGAAGAAGTAGCCCCCAAGAGAACGGAGAGGGGGGGGCGGGCCTGTAACAAGGTTGAACGTCTGAAACGATCCGACCGTGAAAAGACCTCAGTCGCGCCGTTGCAAAGCCCCGTTCGACGCCCAATCTCTTCTTCGACGCGGACAACCCGGCTCTCCCCCCCGGCCGGCCCCAGCGTCCTGCAAGTGCAGCGTCCGTGCCTCTCCCCCGGGCACGGGCGCTGTTTGCGTTTGGGGGCTGGACGGTTGCCTGAACTCAGGCTTGCGAGCGCTTCATTTAACTCAAAAATTCCGTCATCCCCCGCTTTATGCGGGGGACCCAAGCGGCGCTGGACATGGCGTCGGACTCGGCTTGGGTCCCCCGAACAAGTCGGGGGATGACGAATGTGGGTGGGCGTGGGCGCCAGAATATCCGCGGACCTGAGATCGCTCCAGGCTAAGGCCAACAGCGCCCAGGTCCCTCAAGCGCCCCGCAGCAGCCGCCACCAGCTCTCGGCCATGGCGTCCAGCAGCGGGTCCAGCGGCATCGAGGCGCGCTGGACGATCACCACGTAGGACAGGCGCTCCAGCTGGACCATCTGCATCAGCAGCCGCATCCGCGCGGCCGGCCGGTCGGCGTCGGGGAAGCGGGCCAGGTAGCGGGGCATGCTGTCGATGAACAGGTTGATGAAGCGCAGATAGTCGTCGGCCAGGTCCGGGTCGGCGACATTGGCCTCGGTGGCGACGGCCAGCAGGTTGCGGCGCTCCTCGGTCTGGTCGGCCATGCCGGCCGCCAGCCAGGCGCGAACCGCGTCCTTGGTCGGGTCGACCAGGGCGTCGAGCGCCGCGAAGTTCGCCTGGATGTTGGGGACCAGGCGATCACCGATGGCGTTGGCCACGTCCTCCTTGTTGCGGAAATGCAGGTAGAAGGTGGCGCGGTTGGCGCCGGCCGCCGCGGCGATCTGCTCGATGGTCACCGCCCGGAAGCCGCGCTGGCTGAACAGGTCGACGGCCGCGTCGATCAGGCGCTCGCGCGTCAGCTGCCGCTGCGCCTCGCGCAGGCCGCCCGTCCGTTCCGTCGCCGCTCGCGCCAAGCCTGCTTCTCCTGGGCTGGAATGGGGACACACACTCATCCCACCACCTTCACCATACGCGCTCGACGCCTCGGGTGAGTGTGTGTCCCCGTCAGCATCCCCGCCCGTTTCTGCCATACCCTCTGAATCGACGCCAGTAGATTGACACGACAGTTGTCGTCTGAACTACTCACCGACGCCACGCGGCGAAGTTCGCGGGCCCTGGGGTAAGGAGCGCCGAGCCATGCAGCTTGTCAGCGAAACCGCGATCGACGGCCTCGAGGGGCCGGGCGCCCCGACGGTCTTCCCCACCCTCGACATCGACCTGTCGGAAATCCAGCGCTTCACCGGCGGCCAGCCCTATGGCGACTTCGCCCGCATGCGCGCCCAGGCCCCGGTGATGTGGCACCCCGAGCCCTATGGCGGCCCCGGCTTCTGGGCGATCACCCGCCATGCCGACGTCATGACCGTGAACGGCGACCCGGAGACCTTCTCGTCGCGCAAGGGCGGCATACTGATGGCGCACGGCGACCCGCAGAAGCGCCACGCCCTGCTCTACCGCGCCTCGATGGACGCGATGATCAACCTCGACGGCGCCGAGCACATGCAACTGCGCCGCGAGCACATGAAGTACTTCACCCCCGGCTATCTGCGCGGCGTCGCCGAGGCGGTGAAGGCCGAGGTCACCCGGCTGCTGGACGCGATGGCCCCGCTGGGCCGCTGCGACCTGGTCGAACAGTTCTCGTCGCGCCTGCCGCTGTTCACCCTGTGCGAGATCCTCGGCGTGCCGCCCGAGGACCGTGGCAAGTTCCTGCGCTGGATGCACTATCTGGAGCTGGCCCAGGACCTGGCGCTGAAGCAGCACCTGGCCCCGGTCACCCCGACCCTGGAGCTGATGCAGTTCGTCCAGGACTTCAACACCAACGTCGAGGAGATGTTCGACTACGGCCGCACCATGCTGCACAAGCGCCGCCTCGAACCCCAGGCCGACCTGATGAGCGCCATCGCCGCCGCCCAGGTCGACGGGACCCTGCTCAGCGACGAATATCTGGACGGCTCCTGGCTGCTGATCGTCTTCGCTGGCAACGACACCACCCGCAACACCCTGTCGGGCGCGATGAAGCTGCTGACCGAGTTCCCCGACCAGAAGGCGCGGCTGGTCGCCGACCCGTCGCTGCTGCCGGGCGCGGTCAACGAGTTCGTCCGCATGGTCAGCCCGGTGATCTACATGCGCCGCACCGCCACCCGCGACGCCGAGGTGGCCGGCCAGGCCATCAAGGCCGGCGAGAAGGTGGTGATGTACTACGGGGCCGCCAACCGCGACGAGGCGGTGTTCGACAACCCCGACCAGCTGGACATCACCCGCCCCAACGCCGACAAGCACATCGCCTTCGGCTACGGCCCGCACGTCTGCATCGGCAAGCGGGTGGCGCAGATCCAGCTGGAAGAGGCCTATCGCCAGATCCTCGGCCGCTTCCCCGACATCCGCTGGACCGGCGACATCGACATCGCCCCCAACAACTTCGTCCACGCCATCCGCCGCCTGGACGTCGCCTTCACGCCCGGCGGGACGGCCTGAGATGGCGCTGACCCGGGGCGACGACTATCCGATCCACCAGACGGCCGAGCCGGTGGCCTTTGCCGGCACCGACCGCAATTTCTACGACCGCTACTTCTTCAATGGCTACGCCGCCGAGGGTGACGGCGACGCCTTCTTCGCGGCGGCGTTCGGGGTCTATCCGCACCTCAACATCGCCGACGCCGCCTTCTGCTGGATGAAGGACGGCAAGCAGGTGAACCTGCACGCCAGCCGCTGGCTGGAGATGGAGCGGATGGACCTGACCGTGGGTCCGATCACCATCCAGGTGCTGGAACCGCTGCGCCGGCTGCGGGTCACCGTCGAGGCCCCCGACCAGGGCGTGCGCGCCGAGGTCACCTTCGAGGGCCGGTCGTTCCCGATCGAGGAGCCGCGCTTCACCCGGCGGATCGGGCCGCGCACCCTGCTGGACTATACCCGCCTGACCCAGAACGGCCGCTATACGGGCTGGATCGAGGTCGATGGCCAGCGCCATGACCTGGACGGTTTCGTCGGCACTCGCGACCGTTCGTGGGGCGTACGGCCGGTCGGGGCGCGCGATCCGCAGGAGGCCGCGCCGACGACCCCGCCGCAGTTCTTCTGGCTGTGGAGCCCCTGCGCGTTCGCGGACGGCGACCTGTTCTTCCACACCAATGACGACGAACACGGCCGCCCCTGGAACCGCCGGGCGGTCTGGGCGCCGCTGGGTTCGGAACGCGACGGAGCCAGCGACTTCGACGCGGTGTCCTACGGCGTCGGCTGGCGCCCGGGGTCGCGGCACGCCACGCGGGCGAGGCTCGCCCTCCCGGACGGCGAGGTCACCATCGAACCCCAGGCCGAGTTCTTCATGCTGGGCCTGGGCTATGGCCATCCGGTCTGGGGCCATGGCCTCAACCACGGCCAGCTGAAGGTCGAGCGCGAGGACTTCGTGCTGGCCGAGATGAACCGCGCCATGCCCCACCACCTGCACATCCAGGCCCTGTCGAAGGTGACCTATCGGACCGCCGACGGCCGCGTCCGGGTCGGGCGCGGAGTGTTCGAGCAACTGGTGCTGGGACCGCACGCGCCTTCGGGCTTTCAGAGCATCCTGGATCTGGCTCCATGAGCGGGGGCCCCATGAGCCTGGCGGCGGGGCTGGAGTCCTATCTCACCGACCTGTGGGGCGCGCCGACCACGGTGGCGAACCTGTCGCGCATTCCCGGCGGGGCCAGCCGCGAGACCTATCGCCTCGACGCCCAAGTCGCTGGGGAGACGGGTGGCCAGACCCACCGCATGATCCTCCGCCGCGACCCGACCGGCAGCCTGATCGAGACCGACCGGCGGCTGGAGTTCCTGGCCTATCGCACCGTCCACGGCCATGTCCCCGTGCCCCAGGCCATCGCCCTGGAACAGGACGGCCGGGCGCTGGAGCGGCCGTTCTTCCTGATGGAGCGGATCGACGGCGGCGTGGTCGCCTCGCCCTTCACCTTCGATCCCTACGGCGCCCACGCGCAGGCGCTGGGCGAGCGGTTCTTCACGATCCTGGGCAAGCTGGCGGCGCTGGACCACGACGGGACGCCGATCCGTCAGGCCGCCGAACTGCCCGCCGCGCAAGACTGCTGGCGCATCGCCCTGGACCACTGGGCCGGGGTGATCGAGGCCGACGAGCAGCACCCGCAGCCGATCGTCCGCGCCGCCATCCGCCACCTGCGCCGCAACCCGCCGCCGCCAGCCCAGCGGGTGGCCCTGGTGCACGGCGACTACCGGACCGGCAATTTCATGCACGACGGGGCAGGCCGGATCCTGGCCATCCTCGACTGGGAAATGGCCCATCTGGGCGACCCGATCGAGGATCTGGGCTGGGCGTTCGACCCGCTGTGGAACCACTTCGACGAGACCAGGGTCGACGGGATGATCCCGCGTGAACGCGCCATCGCGATCTGGGAGGCGGCCAGCGGTCTTCGCGTTGATCCCGAGGCCCTGGCCTGGTGGTCGCTGTTCAACGCGGTGAAGGGCCAGGCGATCTGGACCTCGGCGGCCAAGGAATATCGCGCCGGCGGCTTCACCGATCCGATCCTGGCGATCTCGGGCTGGTACACGGCGCGGCGGCACGACCAGATCCTGGCCGAGCGGCTCTCGGCGCTGGAGGGCTTCTGATGACCCCCGCCCTGCCCGACATCCTGCGCGGTAATTTCCTCAGCCTGGCCATCCCGGCGCCGCCGGAATCCCAGGGCGAATTCATGGCCGGCCGGGTCGGGGTGATCGCCCTGCTGTCGCTGCTGGCCGCCCAGGAGGTCGAACGCGGAACGGCCGCCCGGGTCTGGGAGAACGCGGCCATCGCGGCGGTGCTGGCCGACGCGGCGGAGGCCTATGGCGTCCAGTACGCCGGGGTGGCGGAGATCACGGCCGCCGACCTGTCGCTGGCCGCCCTGGACGCCGCCAACGCCGCTCTGCGCCGAGGCCTGATCGCCCTGCACGAGGCGGTGGAGGCCGCTCGTGACCTGCCGCGCCACCGGGCGATCGTGGCGCTGTACGGCGAGATGGCGCAGGCGCGGCGGCTGGATTTGCCGCCGCTGCCCGCGCGGTGACCCCTCTACTTCTTTCCCTTGTCCAACTTGACTTTCGAGCCCTTGAATCGGGCCTCGTCGGCCGGCACCAGTCGGAACCCACCGGTCACCAGACCCATGCGCACGGTCTGTTCGACATAGTAGGTCTCGCCCGGCTCGACCTCCATCCGCAGCCTGTCGTCGGCCTTGTTGACCGCCATCGGGCCGGTGATGTTGTAGCTGTGGACGCCGGGTTCGGCCTCGAAGCTGAAGGCGCCGCCGTTCGGCAGGTCGCCCAGGTGCGGCGCGTCCTTCTCGGCCTTGCCGTCATCCCCCACCTCGACGATGTGGTAGGTGTAGATCGCGCCGGCCAGGCGGCCCGGGCGGAAGAAGAAGATCCGCCCCTTGCCCGACGCGCTCGATGCAGGCGCGGCCTCCGGAGCTGGCGCGGCGGCCGCGTCCGGAGCCTGAGCCGGCGCCGCGTCGGAGACCTGAGCGGCCGCGGCTTCCGGCGCCGTCGAAGGCGCGCTTGGCGGCGCTTCCTGAGCGAAGGCCGACGCGCCGAGCAGAAGCGAGAGAGCGGCCCCGGCCGCGATCATGAACTTGTTCACTAGAATTTCCCCGTTGATTCCATGACTGGGTTTACCGGCAGCTCCAGATCTTCAGCCAACCGGACCGTGGCGCGCGCGCCCGCGGGTATTTCGATCTCTCCGCCCTTGATGAGCACCGCGGCCACCCCTGCGTAGGGCACCAGCAACACCCCCGTCGCCAGGTCGACGCGGCTCTTCCCAGAGGCCATGAACGTCATCCCGCGCACGCGGACGCGCCGCCCGTTCAGGTCCAGGTAGCGGGCCGAGATGATCAGCTTGCCCTGCTTGCCGCCCATCCCCGCCCGGGCGACGTCGATGACTTCACCCTCGCCCAGGGAGCCGGCGGCGAAGACATCGGCGCCTTGGCTTGAGATCGCCGACGCGAGGCGGATCTTGAACTTGTCGCCGAGCTTGCTGGCGCCGGAGCTCAGCGCGTCGACGAGCTCGACCTCGATCTGGGTTCCAGCCGCCAGTCGCGGCCCGGCCGTGGCGGAGGATGCGGGCGGCTGAGCCTGCGGCGCACCAACCTCCGCGGCGCTGCTGGCCTCGACCTGACCCAGGCTGGCGGGCGCCAAGGCGCACAGAAGAAAAACGGCCGCCAGCATGTCGATAGGCTCCCCAAGCTTCGCCGTAGCATGGGCCCTACTACCCGTAAAGATTGCCCGGGCGCCACGCGCCGCGCGACACAAACTTCCCTCATATCCCTCATGAGCCCTAGCCAAGCCCGCGCTCCCGCCCCATCTGGCTCAGGCGGCACGGTTCCAGGGAGGGACGGCCCGCAGCCCAGGGGCCCCATGGCGATCATTTCCGTTTCCGGTCTGACCAAGACCTATGCTTCCGGCCACCAGGCCCTGAAGACCGTCGACCTCGACATCCGCCAGGGCGAGATCTTCGCCCTGCTGGGCCCGAACGGGGCCGGCAAGACCACGCTGATCAGCATCATCTGCGGCATCGTCAATCCCAGCACCGGCACGGTGCTGGCCGACGGCCACGACGTGGTGAAGGACTACCGCGCCGCCCGGGCCAAGATCGGGCTGGTGCCGCAGGAACTCAACACCGACGCCTTCGAGACCGTCTGGGCCACCACCCGGTTCAGCCGCGGCCTGTTCGGCAAGCCGCCCAACGACGCCTATATCGAGAAGGTGCTGCGCGACCTGTCCCTGTGGGACAAGAAGGACAGCAAGATCATGGCGCTGTCGGGCGGCATGAAGCGCCGGGTGATGATCGCCAAGGCGCTGAGCCACGAGCCGCGCATCCTGTTCCTGGACGAGCCCACGGCCGGCGTCGACGTCGAGCTGCGGCGCGACATGTGGGAGATGGTCCGGGGCCTGCGCGAGAGCGGCGTCACCATCATCCTGACCACCCACTATATCGAGGAGGCCGAGGAGATGGCCGACCGGATCGGGGTGATCAGCAAGGGCGAGATCATCCTGGTCGAGGACAAGGACGTGCTGATGCGCAAGCTGGGCAAGAAGCAGCTGACCCTGCAGCTCCAGACCCCGCTGACCGCCCTGCCCGCCGGCCTTTCCGACGACTCTCTGGAGCTGGCGGCCGAGGGCCACGAGCTGATCTACACCTTCGACGCCCAGGCCGAGGACACCGGCATCGCCGGCCTGCTGCGGCGGCTGGGCGAACAGGGCGTCGACTTCAAGGACCTGCACACCAGCCAGAGCTCGCTGGAAGAAATCTTCGTCAGCCTGGTGAGGGACGCCCAATGAACCTTCACGCCATCAAGTCCATCTACCGCTTCGAAATGGCCCGCTGGTTCCGCACCCTGGCCCAGAGCGTGATCTCGCCGGTGCTGTCGACCTCGCTGTATTTCGTGGTGTTCGGCTCGGCGATCGGCTCGCGGATGCAGTCGATCGACGGGGTCAGCTACGCCGCCTACATCGTGCCGGGCCTGATCATGCTGTCGCTGCTGGGCGAGAGCATCTCCAACGCCTCGTTCGGCATCTACATGCCCAAGTGGGCCGGGACGATCTACGAGCTGCTGTCGGCCCCGGTGTCGTGGGTCGAGACGGTGATCGGCTATGTCGGGGCGGCGGCGACCAAGTCGGTGTGCCTGGGCCTGCTGATCCTGGCCACGGCGCGGATCTTCGTGCCCTACGAGATCGCCCACCCGTTCTGGATGCTGGGCTTCCTGATCCTGACCGCCGTCACCTTCAGCCTGTTCGGCTTCGTGATCGGGGTCTGGGCCGACGACTTCCAGAAGCTGCAGATCGTGCCGGCCCTGATCGTCACGCCCCTGACCTTCCTGGGCGGCAGCTTCTATTCGATCAGCATGCTGCCGCCGATCTGGCAGAAGATCACCCTGTTCAACCCGGTGGTCTATCTGGTCAGCGGCTTCCGCTGGAGCTTCTACGGGGTGTCGGACCTCAACCCGGTGGTCAGCTTCGCCGCCACGCTGGGCTTCCTGGCGGTGTGCCTGACCGGGGTGTGGTGGATCTTCAAGACCGGGTACCGGCTGAAGACGTAGAAGGAACCCTCTCCCGGAGGGGAG